>JALNYD010000005.1 GCA_023230025.1 Candidatus Cloacimonadota bacterium
CTAATCCATGAATCCCTGATAGCTAGTATGCAGTCGGATGAATTGATCAGCACTCTCAGTATTGGTAATCAACCTTCAGGTATATATTACTGCCGTGCCAGAAACAGCAGACTCTCGATTGCTAAGAGATTTACCATCCTCAAGTAGTGTCATTCTATTCAAAACGAAAGCCCCGGACATCAGTTCCGGGGCTTGATTTATGTAGCTTTATGCGTTACAGAGTGGTCATATAGTTCAGCAGGTCGGTAACCCGGCAGGAATAACCCCATTCGTTGTCATACCAGCTGAGGATCTTCGCCATTTTGCCTTTCACATAGGTTCCACCGCTATCGAATATTGATGAATGCGGATTGCCCACAATGTCAATCGAGACAATAGGATCGGTGGCATACATCAGATATCCTTTCATATAGGTATCGGCAGCGTCCTTAATGGCCTGATTGATCTCTTCCTTGGTAGCTTCACGGGCAAGATTCACATTCAGATCCACCAATGAACCGTCAGGGGTTGGCACTCGCACCGCCAGGCCATCAAGCTTGCCGATCAAATCAGGAATTACCAGTCCGATAGCTTTAGCTGCACCGGTGGTTGTAGGAATCATGCTCATTGCGGCTGCTCTTGCCCGACGCAGGTCTTTATGAGGCAGATCAAGGATATTCTGATCGTTGGTATAAGAGTGAATTGTGGTCATCAAACCGCCTTCGATGCCAAATCTGTCATGCAGAACTTTGGCGACAGGAGCCAGACAGTTTGTGGTGCAGGAGGCATTGGAGACGATCAGATCGGTGGCTTTGAGGTTTTTATGGTTCACTCCCATGACGATTGTGGCATCCACTTCATCTTTGGCCGGCGCTGTCAGGATCACCTTTTTGGCTCCGGCAATCAGATGCTTACTGGCTTTC
Organism: Candidatus Cloacimonadota bacterium; assembly: GCA_023230025.1. Taxonomy (GTDB): domain Bacteria; phylum Cloacimonadota; class Cloacimonadia; order Cloacimonadales; family Cloacimonadaceae; genus UBA5456. The sequence continues at coordinate 903 of JALNYD010000005.1, forward strand.
TCCTTAGTGGAGAAGATACCGGTGGATTCAACTACATATTCCACGCCCAGTTCTTTCCAAGGCAGGGTTTCGGGATCTTTCTGAGAATATATCCGGATTTTCTTGCCATTCACGATGATGCTATCTTCAGCGTGAGATACTTCTCCATCGAAGATCTTGTGGACACTGTCGTATTTAAACAAATATGCCAGGGTTTTGGCATCGGTTAGGTCATTGATGGCAACAACCTCGATATCGGGATGAAACTTGATGAGGGCGCGCAAAACCAGGCGACCGATGCGGCCGAATCCATTAATTGCTACTTTTGGCATAGTTCTTCTCCTATAATAAAATGCTGTTATTGGCACTACCGGTTACAAGGCAGAAATCCTTGATGGTTTGCTGCATCTTGTTTTCTGCTTTGATCATCCATTTGCGGGGGTCAAACTTCCCTTTATTGGGAACGTAAGCTTTGGGATCAGTTCCTTCCGGGCAGACTATGGCATACTTTTCTTTTTCCCAAAAGGCCTGAACTTCCTGAGCCATATCCATCTGATAGTGAGTATCCTTGTTGATCTTGACCACTCCGTTTCTGATTGCTTCACGCTGCTGCTCATCGGTAAGCCCGGAGGCTCCATGCAACACCAGTCCACGTTCCAAATTGTGTTTGATCAGCAGGTCATCGATTTCCTTGACCAAATCCAGGCGCAGCACGATGTTCTCACCTTTGGATACGCCGTGATTAGTCCCTACGGAAGCAGCAAAGAGATCCACATTGGTCTTTTGCACAAATTCCAGGGCCTCTTCCGGGTGGGTGTAGAGCTCGGTTTCTGATACGATCTCATCCTCAGTGCCTTTGATATGGCCGATCTCGCCTTCCACCAGGATGCCGTGTTTGTGGGCCACTTCCACCACTTCTTTGGTGATGCGAATGTTTTCTGCCAAAGCTTCTTTGGAAGCATCGATCATCACCGAGGTCACCAGCTTGTTTTCGATGCAGAAGACAATGAAATCAAAGTAGTTCGGGGTAGCATGGTCAATGTGCAAGCCAATTCCGCTTTTGGGAAACTGGGCTGCGAAAGTCTTGATCATTGTGGAGATCAATCTGGCTCCGGCTTGCATATCCTGGGATTCGCCGGCTGCATATTTGCAGGCTCCGCTGCTCATTTGTAGCAGGCCATCCGAGCCAACGCTGTTGTATCCTTGAATCAGAGCCCGGATTTGGGAATCAAAAACCACATTGGATGCTATAATACCGAAACGTTGTTGCTTGGCTTTGAGGAATACTTCCTTTAGCTGAGATCCGCTTAAAAACATGAGTCATACCTCCTTTGGGTAGCTATAATACTAATGTAATCCATTTTGGGGGATGGGCTACTAAAGAGTCAAGGAAAATCTCAGCTCTGCTTACGTCTGTAAATCAAAAAGGAATACAGCAGAGGGTAGAGCACCAAAACGATTGCCATTACTGAAACGATGCTCTGAAAGCTATGAAGTTTCTGCCAGACTACGCCTTTCAGAATCAGCAAAACTCCGCTAATGACAAACATATATGCACCCAATCTATGAGTCTTGAACCAGTTTTCCTCATCCGCAAGAGTCCAGGGAGTGCGAATCCCAATAAAGAAATTGCGCGGAACCTTGGGCAAGAGATTGCCCAGAAAGATGAATAGCAAGCCGAGGAGCACAAAGATGAAATTGATCGGAATAATCCTCTGATAAAGTGCGATCATAAAACTATAGATGCTAATCAGGGAAAAAAACAAGACCAGGATAAAGCTCAGGCCGGGCAAGATGCGTTCAAAGCGCTGTTCGTGATTCCGGTATTTGGGGGAGTACCAGGGCATGAGGTAGATCAGGAGAAAGAGTCCCAGGCTCATTCCAATTCCAAACACCGCAGCTCCGGTTTTGCTATAGAAATTGTCGATTTCACCCTCTGCATTCCAGTGCATGGGCACTTTTGCATCAGCCGGCAACGCCAGTATAAAATAGACAAGGGCAACAAGGTAGAGCACGATCAGGATCAAAGATCCCCGGTAGTTTCTGATGCGTTTCATGATTCCTCACTTTTTCTTAGGTTCAAGACCCAGGTCAGGATGTCCTCAAATACACTGGTATTCAGTGAATAATAGATGTACTGCCCACTCTTTTTGGCAAAGATCAGGTTTGCATTGCGCAGAATCTTCAGATGCTCGCTCAAACTGGCTTTGCTGAACTCAAAGTAGGTGGCAATTTCCCCGGCGCTGAGGCTTTGCTGCTGCTTGAGAATCTGCAGTATCTTGCGTCGGTTGGCATCGGCAATAGCTTTGAATATGCTGTCTGACATCAGGTCTTCCTTAGGTATTTAGTTAAATAACTAACTATTCGAGACAGGGGTTTTTGTCAAGCACAATCTCAGCCGCTTTGTTTAACATACCTTGGTTAATTGCGAGGTGATATGAGCTTGATGTATCGTGAAATCACACCAGACACCGTCAAGCGTCAGGATGACGCTTCCACACCCGATGCTTTACCTCTACTTCAGCACTACATCACCCCATAATTTCCGTATGGCATGTGGAGACTATGGGGTGATATAGTGCTGAAGCCGTGGTGATGCAAGGAGTGAGGAGCTTGGAGTTTATCTTCCGGGCTATCGGGTTAAACACCAAATGGGGGACACTTGAGTTTACATTGTGTGCTTTTCGGCCCACAAGCGCAATAAATCTAAGACGGCAAATTAATACACCGGCACAGATAGTGAGAATTGAGCTTGACAGAAGGACTGAGATTGATAGTTTAGTTAACAAGGATAAAAATATATTGGGGAGAATTGCGATGGAACGCGAAGAAACCACACCCAAGAGCATCTTTCATGGCCTCACGGAAGAAGAAGTAAGCAGTTTTGCCAGGGACTTGCCTCGCCTTCGGTACAAGGCCGGGCAGAGCATTATCAGCGAGAATGATTCAGCAGATGATTTGTATTATATCTGCAAGGGACGCGTGGAGATCATGAAAAACCTTAATCATCCGGAAACCCCCACGGCTCAACTATCGATCCTGGAGCCGGGAGAGTTTTTTGGAGAAATGGGAGTGATCAATGATCAGCCCCGCAGTGCTACTGTACGCGCTTTGGATGATGTGGAGCTTTTAATGATTCCCCGTGATGTATTTGTGGAAATTACTTTTACACATCCCATGGTAATGTTTAACTTGATGCGAACCCTTTCCGGGCGTTTACGCGAGACCAACGAGCGTTTTGTGGAGCTGATGGATGAGATGATCAGCAAAAACCGCTTGATGGCCATTGGCATGGCGGCAAGCAAGATCATCCATGATATCAAGACGCCATTAACGGTGATCGTATTGACCGCTCAGTTGATTGAGAATCTGTTCCCCTCCAGCGGAGAGTTCAGTCAAAGCATAGTGAAGCAGACGCGATTGATTGATCAGATGGTGAGGGAGATCCTGGATTTTGCCAAGGGAGTGGAGAGTGAGCCTTTGATCCAGAAGGTGAATCTGGATGATTTCTTTGATGAGATGCGCACCCTGCATGAGAGTCTCTTTGAGAGCCGGAACATAAAGTATATCGTGGAAAACAAGATCAAGGAACATGTGTATTTTGATGAGGGTAAGATTCGCAGAGTATTGATGAACCTGATCAAGAATTCATCGGAGGCGATAAACAGCAATGGTGAGATTCGGATCCAGACCAGCATGGCTTCAGGATGGCTGCAAATCAGCGTTATCGACAATGGTCCCGGGATATCTCCCAAAATTCGCGGAGATCTGTTTCAACCCTTTATAACCGAGGGTAAGGCGCATGGCACTGGATTGGGTTTACCGATCTGCAAGAAGCTGGTTTCTGAACATCGGGGACGTTTGGAATACATCCCGCTGGAGCCCACTGGCACTCGTTTTGACATCAGATTGCCACAGACAATGAAATAAAAGGCTTGTCAAAAACAAGGGCTGAAATTACTTGGTTCACAAAACGAAAATTGAAGGGACGGTTTATCATGTCAAGAATATGCGATATCTGTGGAAAGACTGCTCAGGTTGGCAATCATCGCTCACATGCGTTGAACGCAACCAAGCGTCGCTTTTACCCCAATCTGCATGAAGTTCGTGCGATCATGAATGGCGGTGTGCAGCGCGTCAAAGTCTGCAGCTCTTGCCTGAAAGCAAATAAAGTCCGTAAAGCCGTATCCAGATAAGATACTTCTTACGCGCACTAAGCTTTTTTGAATAAATCGGGAATACGGTGGCACCGGATTCCCTTTTTCGTGTTATGCCTAATATCTAGCTCTGGGAGTAATATGTTAATCGAAGAGATTCAGAAACAAGTTGCTGAGAGTTCTGCGGTTATGAATGATGTCCGCCGCGAACTGGCAAAAGTTGTGGTTGGTCAGGATGCAATCATCAAGCGGTTGTTGATCGCCATACTAGCCGATGGACATGTCTTGATCGAGGGTGTACCGGGCCTGGCAAAGACCCTGATTATCAGCAGTCTGGCCAGAACGTTGCAGGCAAGTTTCAAGCGTATTCAATTCACCCCGGATCTATTGCCGGCTGACATCACCGGGACTTTGATTTTCAATCAGAAAACTGGAGAGTTCATACCCAAGCGGGGACCGATCTTTGCCAATTTCATCCTTGCCGATGAGATCAACAGGGCGCCTTCCAAGGTGCAATCAGCTTTGTTGGAAGCGATGCAGGAGCGGCAGGTGAGCATTGGCGACAACAGTGAGAAGCTGCCCCAGCCATTCTTTGTGATGGCAACGCAGAATCCGATTGAGCAGGAAGGCACCTATGCATTGCCGGAGGCTCAGGTGGATCGGTTTATGATGAAGCTTTTGATTCGCTATCCTTCGCTGGATGAAGAACGCAAGATCATGGCTCTGATGGTGGATCCCAAGGAACCGGAGTTGCAGGCGGTGCTGAGTCCGCAACATATCCAGCAGATGCGCAGTGTAATGCACAGCGTTTATATGGAAGATAAACTGATGGATTACATTTTGCATCTGGTGCTGGCTACCAGGCATCCGGAACGATATCCGCGATTGAATGGGCTGGTTCCCCTGATCAGTTTTGGAGCATCTCCGCGCGCCAGCATCAATCTGGCACGAGCAGCCAAGGCTCATGCCTATATGGAAGGCCGGGCTTATGTGACACCAGATGACATCAAGGCTATAGGTGCAGATGTCCTGAGGCATCGGATCATTTTGTCCTATGAAGCAGAAGCGGAGGAAATCAAGAGCGAGGAAATCATCAGCCGGATTCTGGATGAAATCGAAGTACCCTGATTGAGGTGAGAAGTGCATCTGGTTAGCACTGCTGATATTCTAAAACGCATCCGCAGGATTGAGATCATGACCAGGAATGTGGTCAATGAGATCTTTGCCGGAGAGTATCATTCCAGTTTTCGGGGACAGGGTCTGGAGTTCAGTGAAGTAAGGGAGTATCAGGCCGGGGACAACTATCGCGATATTGATTGGAATGTCTCTGCCAGGTTGGGATTTCCCTACATCAAGAAATACCGGGAGACTCGCGAGCTGAGCGTTGTCTTCATTGTAGATATATCGGGCTCACAATTCTTTGGCACACAAACAGCGTTGAAGAAGGAGCGGATTGCCGAAATTGTGGCTACGCTTGCTTTTTCAGCGGTTGCCAATGGAGACCGTTGTGCTTTGATTATGTATTCGGACCGGCTGGAGAAATTCCTGCCCGCTCGCAAGGGACGCAACCGAGCCCTGGAGATTCTGCGGGAAATCCTGTATCATGAACCTCTTGGCAAGGGAAGCTCACTGAAGGGTGCTTGTGAATATGCCGGAAAAATCCTGAAGAAACGCAGCGTGGTATTTCTGATTTCGGATTTTATCGATAGCGGTTATGAGAAAGCGATGGGAATCCTGGCCAGGAAGCACGATTTGATCGCAATGCAGGTGTTGGATGAGAGTGAATTGGAGCTGCCCCGGGCTGGAGTTTTGCGCTTGCAGGATCCTGAAACCGGACGTATTCAGTATGTGAACTCGGGATCGGAGACTTTGCGAAATGCTTACCGCGCCAAGGTGGAACTTCAGCAAAAAGCTCTGGCTGAAAACCTGAAGGCGATGACCTGTGACTATCTTCTGTTTCGCAACAGTGAATCCTATGTGAAAACTCTGCGTCGCTTCTTTCTTGCCCGCAGCAGACGGAGTCAAAGATGAGACGCTATGCAATCCTTTTGCTCTTGCTGTTGATCCATCCCTTACAGGGAAGGGTGTGGCAAAGCCTGAATTCGGCAGACAGCCTGAGTATCGGCGACAGTTTTGAACTGATCATTGAGACGGATTTTAAAATCCACGATATAATTGTACCAGATTCATTAAAACACTTTAGAATCCTGACCAGAGACATTCAAGACAGTCATGAAGGCAGCCGGGCGAGCTTAAGGATAGCAGTGCTGAACGTGGGAGCTTTGAGTTTCCCCAAGCTGGGATTGCAGGATCCTGACGGTGAAGCTGGCAGCACCGATGCTTTCAGGGTGCATGTGCTGGCAACCCGGGCGGAAAGTGACAGTTTACTCCGAGACATCAAAGCGCCCCAGAGATATCCCTGGGAATTGCCATTTTGGCTGTATTTGGTGATTGCCTTAGTCATTGTGGCACTGGCTTTGTATCTCCTGATTACAGCTTTGAACAAGCCCCAACCAAAAGAGCCTGCCAAGCCGGCAGTAATCAAACCTTCCGCTCCTCCTGTTCCCGCCTGGAAAAAGGCTTTGGCAAAGCTTGAAGAACTGCGGAGAAGTAACCTGGCTGAGCGCGATATCTTGAGCTATCACTATCGGCTTTCAGCAATCCTGCGTGAGTATCTGGAGGAAAGCTACAAGTTCAATGCTCTGGAAATGACTACGGGGGAGATCAGGCAAATCCTGCGGCATCAGCCCCTGGTTCAGGCTGGCGATACAATTGACATTCTGGAGTATTGCGATGGCGTGAAATATGCCAAAGGGCAGCCGAGTACGGAGCAGATAATCCTGCAAACTCAGGCCTTGCAATTGTATCTTTTGAAACAGGGTGAGCTTGAGGCGGAAAGCGCCAGGCAATTGAACAGCGGTCAAGGGAGGGATGGTGGCATTTAGATTTGCTCAACCCTGGTTTTTGCTGCTTCTGCTATTGATTCCGGCTTATCTATATTATGAGTTTCGCATTAGTTCGCGAAAGAAACTGAGTATTCCCGGCTCCCGTTTGCAACTGATTGATGAGCTTAAACTGGGAAAGAGCTATTGGCAGTGGTTTTATCCCGGTCTGCGCAGCCTGCTGATTCTGCTTTTGGTATTGGCAGCAGCCAGGCCGCAATGGGGCTATGGAGTTCGTGATTTGCGCAAGCAAGGCGTGGATATAGTGATTGCGATGGATGTAAGCGGATCGATGCTGGCCTTGGATTTCATGCCTCAAAATCGCTTGGGAGCAGCGGTGAAAGTAGCCAAAGACTTCATATCCCGACGCCCCAATGATCGCTTTTCTCTGGTGGCTTTTTCTGAATATGCGATCACTGCCAGTCCGCTTACCTGGGATCACGCCAGTCTGATGATGGCGCTTGACCATCTGGAAGTAAACATGCAGGCTTCAGGAACGGCAATCGGGATGGGTCTGGCAAAAGCTGTGGCACGCCTGAAGAATAGTGCGGCCAAATCCCGGATTGTGATTTTGATTACCGATGGGGTGAACAATTCCGGAGAGATTGATCCCATTGCCGCAGCCAGAATGGCAAGTGCACTGGGGATCAAGGTTTACCCGATCGGGGTCGGAAGTGGGGGCATGGTGCCATTTCCCTATGCCGATCCTTTCTTTGGCACCCGGAATATCCCCACTTTGATTGAGCTGGATATGCTTACTTTGGATAAGATTGCCGCCATCAGCAAAACCGGCAAGGCGGCAAATGCAACCGATGCTGTGGGTCTGCGCAAGATCATGCAGGAGTTGGATGCTTTGGAACGCACGGAGATAAGCGCCAAAATCAACTATCTTTGGGAAGATCACTTCAGCCTTTTACTGCTGTTTGCGCTGTTTGTATCAATCCTTGAAATCATCGCCAGAAGCTTCTGGCTGCCACTTTTACCGGAGTAAAGATGAATCTGCATGATCCTCAAGCCCTATGGTTATTGTTGCTCATCCCGGTATTGGTTTTGCTGGTGTATCTAAGCCGAAAGCGGCTGGAAAAGCGCTTTGTGAAGTATGCGGAGCAGGCATTTATGGCTGTGTATCTCAGCCGCCGCTCACCATTTTACAGTGGACTCAAGCTGGCAATTTTGATTTTGGCTGCCGCCTTTGTGATTATCAGTATCTCCCGTCCCCAATGGGACTATCGGGAACGTGAGCTATCCAATTCCGGGATGGACATCGTGTTTGCCATTGATGTTTCCCGCAGCATGGAAGCCACAGATATTCAGCCCAGCCGCCTGTTACGCTCCATCCTGCAAGTATCGGCTTTTGTAAATCAATTGGAAGGAGATAGGATCGGCTTGATTTCCTTTGCCGGAGCTGCCACCATCGAATGTCCGCTTACGGACGATTATGAAGCGTTTCAAATGGTGTTGAGCAGCCTGGATACAAGCTCTGCCCCCAGAGCCGGAACCGACATCGCCAGAGCCCTGGATGTGGCTAATTCTGCCTTTGCAGCCGCAGCCGGAGAAGGTGTATTGATTTTGATTTCGGATGGGGAGGATCTATCCCCCAATGCGGTTGCCAGAGCTAAAGAGCTGGGTGATAAAGGTATCCGCATTTATACGATGGGTGTGGGCAGTGAAGAGGGAGCCATTATCAGCAATCCCTACACCGGGGAAGAGCGGGTGAGTAAACTGGATATAGGCATATTGGATCGAATTGCCAGGATCAGCGGAGCTGATTTTTTCCGCATCACTCCCTCAGCCGCAGAAATCCAACTCCTGCTTTCACGTATATATGATCGTGAGAAAACCCGCAGCGAGGTTCGCAAGGTCAACCTGTATAAAGAACAGTATCACATTTTTGTGATAATTGCCCTGATTCTGATCATAGTGGAGAGCTTGATTCTTCCCCTCAAAAGGAATGCCTCAGGAGGGTTCACGCCATGAAACGCAGACGATATTTATGGGTCATCCTGATCATTTTGATTTTGTTGTTGCTGTTTGAGCTGGTGTTTCGCCAGGGAGTATTGCGCAACAGTCTGGCGAACATGCTGTTTAAAGCTGGCAGTTATGACAAGGCCGCTGAGCTTTACGATAGTAATCAAGAGGATGCTATTGCCAAGGCAAACAAAGGCAAAGCCCGTTATAAAGAAGGCAGGATTGATGAAGCAAAGGCTAGTTTTGATGAGGCTTTAGCACAAACTCAAAGGAAATCCGAGCTTCTGTATGACAGGGGAAATGCTGCATTTGCAAACAAGGATTATGAGGCGGCAGTTCAGGATTTTAGTGAGGCCTTGCTGTATGATTCCAAGGATAAAGATGCCAAGGCAAATCTGGAACTGGCTCTTAGAAAACTGGAAGAGAATCCTCCTCAGCAACAAGAGCAGCAAAACCAACCGGAAGAACAGGAACGTTCCGAAGAGGAAGTCCGCAATATCCTGGAAGCATTGGATAACAAGGAAGCACAGGATCGCAAAGAACAACAACCTCAATCTCCCTTGCGCGGGGACAACTGGTGGTAGGCATGAAGCATAGCTACATTTGGTGTTTGATGATTCTGCTCTTTGTGCCCTGGCTATTGGGCGGGATCAGCGTGAAGGCTTCAGTAAACAAATATACAATCACCAGTGCAGAGCGCCTGGAGTATACGATTGAAGTAAGCAGCGAAAGCAGTTTCAGCATGTCAGAGCCAAGCCCCCCATCCATACCCAATTTCAGCTTTGTAAACATGCGAAGCTCATCCAGTAGTTCCACATCGATAGTTGGTTTTAAAAGAACCCAAAGGATCAGTCGCAGTTTCGTTTACTACTTTATGCCCAAATCAGAAGGGAAAAGTAAGATACCAGCACAGAAGATTGAGATTGCCAACAAAGTTTACAGTACCCCTGAGTTCGAAATTACAGTAGTCAAGGCAGTTGGCGGTTGGCAATCCCAGCCCAGCCCAGCGATTGATCCTTTTGCTGCTTTTAATGATCCAAACCTCCCCTGGTCTGCAAACCGGATCCAGGGTAAGACGGTTTTGGTGGCACGGCTTCCCCAACACACTGTGTATAGAGGACAGCCCCTGATAGTCTCGTATTATCTGATCACAGACCAGATGGTGCGCTCATTTAAGCTGGAGGATGAACGGGATTTTCCCGGTTATGGAAAAAGCATCTATGAGCAACCTAATTCACTGGAGTATGAGGTAGTGAACTATGAGGGGAAACGCTTCCAGAGCGCTTTGATCAAAAAGATGGTCTTGTTGCCCAATGAAGTTGGGAAGCTGCAGGTTCCACGTCTGCAGGGAACAGCCAGAATCTATGAGTTTGGCTATTTATCTCAAACCCTGAGTTCCCAGGAAGAGTATTTTGAAGTGTTGCCTTTGCCGGTCAGCAACGTTCCAGAAGGATTCGGGGGAGCAGTGGGGAGCTTTGAGCTATCTGAGAGTATCAATGCAAAACAGATCAATCTGGGTGAGGCGATTACCCTGAGTTTGCGGATTGCAGGTAAAGGGAATTTCAACCAATTTGCCAATCCCAGTCTTGAATCCGCAGCGGCTCAGATTTCCAATCCGCTTGCCGTGGATCGCATAAACGCGGGAATCGAGGGCAGTCGCATCCTGCAATATACGATTGTACCTTCGAATAAGGGCGTGTTCAGGATGCCAGGCTTGAAGTTCAGTTGGTTTGATCCTGCCAGCAGGAGCTATCACAGCTATCAAAGCCCTCAAACTGAAATCACAGTGAACAGTGCCAATGTGATAAGCTATTTTTCAGGGCTGTTGGAAGGTTCATCACCAAAGACTCTGAGACCGATGCTCTCACGTCCCAGTTATCCCCAATACAGAAGCTACCTTCACAGAACATGGTATTGGTTGATTGTGGCGTTGTTGGGATTGGCGATCGTGATCTCGGTTTGGCAGGCGATAGATAAGAAGCGGCGTAGAAGCGATCCGGCATTGTATTTGAGAAATAAGGCTGCCCGCAATCTGAAACGTTGGCTAAGAGAGTCTAATGAGGCTGCCAAACGTGGTTCTCGGGATTTTTATGCTTTGGCAGAGCGCAGTCTCGCCAGGTTTCTATTCGAGAAGTATTCCATACCAATCGGTCTTTCCACAGCAGACAAGCTCCAGAAGCTTTCAGAAGCCGGGATCAATCCTGATCTGCTGCAGCGGTGTGCGGCCTTTTTTGAGCGTTGTGCCAAAGCACGCTTTTCACCCGATGAGATTCAGGCAATTCAGATCAGTGAAGATATGCTGACACTAAACCAACTGGTAATGTCTTTTGTTGCGGATCCAGGTAAGGGAGAGGAAAAATGAAGCGAGGCATATTGCTAATAATTGGTCTTCTGCTGATTGGAGGCTTGGGAGCAAACGCTTTGCAGCAAATGCTGGAACTGGAAGAAAACGGGGTAAGAAATGCCGATCTGTATTACAATATCGGAGTGGGCTACTGGCAGACCGGGCAAAGCGGGATGGCAAATCTATACTTTTTGCGATCACTGAACCTCAACTCGGCACATAAGCCGGCAAAGGAAAACCTGGACTATGTCATAGCTCTTTCTCAGGATAAGGATCTATATCCTCAGAGACCCTTTTTGCTGCGTATCTTCTATGCATCCTATGACTTCATGAACCTGAACCGGATGGCGGTTTTGAGCCTGATTTTGTTTGCCTTAACCGGGCTGTGCCTGCACTGGCTATTGCATTATGATCCGCTGAAGGAAAGAGGCTTACCCACCTTGGTGTTTGTGATTGTTCTGCTACTATTTCTCAGTTCTGTAGGCTTTCTTGGCAGCAAAGCCTATCGGCAACAGCATAATAACAGGGCTGTGTTGATCTCAGCCAGGGTTGATTTACGGGCAGGAGCCAGCATGGGGGCAGCCCGAATCGCAGTATTGCACGAAGCGGCGATCCTCCGGGTGGAAAAGAGAGAAAAACTCTGGTGTCTGGTGCATAGTCCGGATGGGAAAAGAGGTTGGCTCAAGAATGAGGATGTTGCCTGGGTAATCAACCCCGCAAGATAGATAGTATTGAATCTGGTTACAAAAAAAGTGGATCGGGATGATCCACTTTTCTAATTATTTACCAGGTTCTATTCGAAATCTTCAAATATTTCGACGTTGCCTTCCAGGCTATCTATCATAAAGCGGGCAGATTCGTGCAGATCACCTTCAGGATACTTTTCCAGGAATCCGCGGAAAAGTTCCAGGCCAAGCTCTGTATTCCTCATTTCTTCAGCAACCAGGAAAGCTTTCATAAAGGAAGCTTTGTAATCATCAGTGCCATTGGGATAGTTCTTCACGATTTGATCGTAGAAGAGGATGGAATCCTTGTAATTACGGTTTCTGGCAGCGTTATCAGCATGAGTGAAAAGCTCTTCGGCGGTGAGATTGAGTTGTATGCGTTCAGGGTATTTCTGCATGCTGAACTCTACAAAGAGCTCTTCAGTAACCTGATCCTGACGCTGTTTTTCCTTCTCCTGCTTGATTATCCCATAGACGCGGGGTTGAACTTCCGTCAAGGGCTTGTAAGTTTTGTTGCTTTCGGATAAAGTGCGGAAAAAGAGGATATCTCCATTGCTGGCAGTGAAGACGGGAGAGAGATAGCCCACGGGATTATCCCAGATGCGTCTGGAGAAATCAGGATCCGGTACGATCCCGGTTACAACGCCATTATCATATTGGTTCTCAAAAATGGTTTTCTGGGGACGATTGGAGTATTTATTGATGATCTTATTGATGTCATTCTCTTTGTTTTTCTTGTGGGCTTTGGCGAACTTCTTCCAGGCCTTGTTGGCTGTTTTGATGTCATCAAAGAAAAGCACCTGAATGCTGCGATGGGCGGGGTTTACATAGGATTCGATGTCCTGCTCATAACGGGCGGCTATTTCTTCATCGCTGATATCAATGGTATTGATAACCAGTTGTTCAAAGGCCTGGCGCAGGATGATATTGCGGGTCATCTGGGCATAGTCTTCGTTTTCATCAAAATAGCGTTCGTAAGACTCAGCCTTTGCTTCCAGATAGATCAGTTTTTGAATAAGTTCCTGATCAATCAATTGGCCTGCTCCGCCGCCTTTGATGTAGAAAACCTGTTCCTGAGGAGAGGTTTTGCTGAATGTGTTGAGTACATCGGTAACAGTCATGGTCAACTCTGCATTATTGGCTGAGACTACGACTTCGTTTTCGATGGGAATATTATTGCCCAGGTTGCTAAGATCGATTTTGGCAAGGATATCCTGGTCTATCTGAACCTGGTATTTGCTCATCAGGGTGCTCTTGATGGCATCAAGCAGCTCACGCTCTTTAGCGGGACGCAGCCGTTGCTCGATCTCTGGCTGAACTTCCAGGAATTCCTTTTGGCGTCCGGGAATCAAATTTACAGTGCGGAAGATATGCCAGCCGTTGCTGGTTTCATAGGGGCCATGAATGGCTAGAGGATTAGGTGTGGTATTGCTAATCAGTTCTTCCAGGCTGGCATCATTTCCTATACCGGGGATATTGCCATTTAGCCGGATGTTTTTGATCACGCCTTTCAGTCCTCTGGCATAGGTGTTTTGGTTGTATTTATCGGATACATCGGCAAAAGAGGCTCCAGCATTCAGTTCATTGATGGCAGCCTGGGCATCCTCTTCGCTGGCGGTCTGAATGTAGTGGATGGTAATATTGGGATTCATGTAGAAAAGCTTCAGGTTTTCCTGATAGTAATCGTGTAAATCCGTATCCGTCATATCCACTAGATCGCTCACATTCCGTTTATAATACTCCTGCAGGTAAAACCTTTTTTGTACCTGGTTAATGCGGTCTAAAACCACAGGATCCTTATCGACACCAAGTTCTATGGCTTTCAGGTAGAAAACTTCTTCAGTAGTGATGATATCCAGCACCTGAAGCTGACCATCAACCGTCTGAAAGCGTCCCTGCATATTGGGTGGTAATTTGGAAATCTTATGCTGCAGATCTTGGCGTAAGATTTGTCCCCCCTGGTATTCAGCCAGGACGTCTCTATCCTCTACTCTGTTCTCATTCTGAACAGGGATGGGAGTAATGTCGGTAGCAGAAAGCATTCCACAGAATATCAGGAATATGCTGATAGTCAATAGCTTAGACATAGTATTTGACATTCAATGCTCCTTATAAGTATCGTATAATTGAGTATGTAGGTGACACAAGCGGAAAAGCTGTACAAACGTCAAGACTTTTTATGAGCTAGATCCCAAAAAGGAGCCAGTCACAGAATGCGCAGGCGGGAAGATTAGTTCATGAGTAAAATAAATTTGTTGACTGAAATGCACATTCACGAAGACTGGTCTTAACCATGTAATTTATAGAAATTAGCATGGCCTGGATGTGTTACCCGTTCACTTACCGGTGCGCTGCACCGAGCTTGGCGTGGCAATTTGATTTGGTTTTGGCACACAATGTGCATATGTATGAAACATGAAAAAAAACGATCCCCCAGGAGGATACAAAAATGCTCAGTAAACTGAAGAACCAAAAGGGTTTCACCCTTATCGAAGTGTTGGTAGTGGTTATCATCGTAGCCATTTTGGCAGCGATTGCAGTGCCACGTTATCTGCGGTATGTTGAGAAATCTCGCAGCACAGAAGCTCAAACTGCTATTTCCACTATTCGCAAAGCTTATGACATCTACATGCAAACCAATGGTTCCACTGATGGTTTCACTCTTGAACAGGCTCAGAAAGAAGCCAGCTTGGGAGAAAGCACCAAGAAGAACTGGAAGTTTGAAGTTGTTGGTAATCCCCCTAATAAGTACATCGCTACCTCCACCCAGGATTTTGCTGGCGGCGAAGGTAAACAAGTGTGGTATGATGTTCCTGAAGCCAAATTCCATGGTTATGGCATTGACACTTGGACCAACCCTGAGTCCGGAGGACTGGAGACCGACTAATTAAGGGAGGACGGTACTTTGACAATCCACGAATTACTACGCTTTACCGCTGAGGCGGGAGCGTCCGACCTTCACGTTGCCGCAGGCTCGCACCCCATGGTGCGGGTCAACGGCAGAATGAAAAAACTCAATCTTCCAATTCAATCGGTTGAGGATGTTGAGAATCTGGTGAACGGGGTAATGAACGAAGTACAGCAGGAGATGTTTCGCAAGAATCTGGAGATTGACTTTTCCACGAAGCTATCGAACGATGTTCGATTCCGTGTGAATGCTTTTCATCAGATCAACGGGATATCAGCTGCTTTTCGTGTGATCCCCAATGAAATCAAGCCTTACGAAGAGCTTAAGTTGCCCGAGATTCTCAAACGACTTACAACCAAAGAAAAGGGTTTGATCCTGGTAACAGGACCCACGGGTAGCGGAAAATCCACCACTCTGGCCACTATGATTGATAGCATTAATGACAATCGTCAATGCCACATCATCACTGTGGAAGACCCCATTGAATTCGTGCACAGCAGTAAAAACAGCCTGATCAACCAGCGTGAGTTGGGTCATGATACCTGGAGTTTTACTGCCGCGTTGCGCAGCGCACTGCGTGAAGATCCGGATGTCATCCTGGTGGGTGAAATGCGTGATCTTGAAACCGTATCATTGGCATTAACTGCTGCAGAAACCGGACACTTGGTCTTTGCTACCTTGCACACCGGAAGCTGCACCAAATCCATCGACCGTATCATCGACATGTTCCCCAAGGAGCAACAACAGCAAGTGAGATCAATGCTGGCAGAATCTCTGGAAGCAGTGATATCGCAGACTTTGCTGCCCACCAAGGATGGAAAGGGTCGGGTGCCGGCGGTGGAGATCATGTTGGCCAATGCTGCGGTCAGAAACCTTATCCGTGAAGAAAAGACTTATCAGATTCCCTCAATCATCCAATCATCCACCAAGGAAGGTATGCAAACCAGGGATCAATCTCTCTACAACTTGGTGATGAATAACTATGTGGAACGCACAGTGGCTGAAGAAGTGGCAGAAAATCCCAAGCTCTTCGCCACCGGAGCAGGTTTCTAAGATAAGGAAGGTTTAAGATGACGCCCCGCTTTTTACATGACAAACCCTGCCTGCTCGCTAATGAGCGGGGGGTCACCCTTTTGGAAATATTGGTGACTACCTTGGTGCTGGCTGTACTGGTAATCACAGTATATATAGGTATAGAGTATGCCGAGAAAACAAGTATTCAGAATTACCGCAACCGAGCTGCCTCGTTGATCGCCTCCGGTGAGCTGGAACGGCAATACTTTATCAACAAATACAATGCCCGCAATGATCAAAATCTCTTTGATGAATTTGCCAATCGCGAAGTGGTGTTGGATTATATTGGGCGGAACAAACCCCTGCTGGCCAGTAAAAGTGTTAGCAGAGTAACTGATACCGAGTTCAATGGTTCTGAGCAATATCGTTATGATATCATTGTGTGCACTGTGGAATGGAGGGATCCGTTTAGTGGCAATTCCCGCGTAGTTCGAATGCGGGAAGATTTTTACAGGATGTGAATAAAGATATGTTCAGGAATTTGAAAAACCAGCGCGGCATCACCTTGATTGAGGTGATCACTGTGCTTCTGATCTCCACGATCCTGATTATGGTTTCAGGGGTTGCGGTAAGTGCATTCTTCCGTAGGTACAAGGTTATCAACGACTATTTGGAACTGCAAAAAGAGGCAATGGAATGTCTCAGCACTATTCGCAATGGTTATCCAATGAACAGGGGTGAGCAGTTTTATGGCGTTGCCAATGCAGACAGTATGACAATCACAGGATCCTCGGGCAGCTGGTATGCTGGAAGCGGGATTCGGATTATCCCTCCACGATCTACAGACTATAACAGAAATGACATGGTTCACTTCTATTTAGAGGACAAGGCCATCAAAGTCAAATACACTTTCAACAATATTCAAGTGAGTGCTCCGGAATTTCTTTTTCCCAGCCGGGATATGCGTGATAAGATTGAGGTAACCCATTTCTATGTTTCCGATGGCAATCACAACGGTTCAATTCTACCTTTGTCCGAAGTGTCGGGAACTGGATTAAAGATCATAAAGATAAATATGGAAGCCCGCATCAAGGTCAAGGATGCGCCTTTGCCAAACAAGGTCGAGTATAAAACCATCAATTACAGCACTTTTATGGTGAAGAAATGATGTTCTTCGAGCTGAGTGCACAGGAGAAATTATGCTTGGGATATTAAAGAACCAAAGCGGTAACCTTGCTATAGCTATGCTACTGGCAGTGGTTGGGATGATGAGCGGTCTAACCATGTCCGGAGTGGCCATGCGGGATACTCGCACCTTCCACTGGGAGTATGAAAACCTTCAGGGTATGCACATGTTGCGTAGTGAGTCAAACCGGGGTCTAGCCATTTTGGCACAACATGGCGATCTTGTGGGTTCAATTCTTACTCCTCTACGCAGTGTTGCTGTTAGCAGCACATCGATAAACCGCACATTTACACTTCAAAGTCGAGTCACAAAAGAGAAATCTGAACAGACTGAGAATGTTATTATTACCGGCGGTACTCAGGCTACCGGAAGCTTGGGAGCCCAACGTGAGCACTATAAAGTAAAATCTCTGGTGGAAACCAGACATGGAGCTGGCCAGGCTGCCTTTTACGGAGCCAATAAATCCATTGTGCGCAAGTATGGGGAACTAACAATCATCCAAAGCAAGTTTTCGGAGTTCATGTATTTCACTGATATGGATGTTTCTCCTGCGGGCAAGAATGTTTACTTCTATGGCCCGGACGTAGTTACCGGAAAGGTGCATAGCAACACTGATATCAATATAAAAAAAGCAGGGGGGGGCTCAAACAACGGTTGGCCGACTTTCCTGAACCTGGTTACTACAGCCGGACATGTGGTTTCAGATCCTTCAAATTATCCTTTGAATGAGATCTTTTTAGGTGGATTGGTGGAGGAATACGATGGCTATGATTTCCCGCCCCAAGCTAATGAGCTACGTAGCCAGGCTACTCATATTGGAGCCGGAGACGGGAATATCTACCTGATCAATGTTGAGGGGGCTAGCTGGAGAGGTTTGCACGGAATCATCGGCCCCACCAGACGCATCAGCAAGATAGTTTATGATGAGTATCCTCCCGAAGGTGATTCTCTATATACAAACAACTTTACCGTACAGGATACCCTTTGGACCCCTCTCTCAGGCGGACAGAGTGCAAACAGAGCATTCTTCATAAAGGGAGAATTATGGTTGCAAGGTCTCTTTAGTGGATATCAAACCTGGGGTTGTTCCGGAAATATATATCTGCTGGATGACATTGCATTAACCAATACACCTATCAATGCAAATCCTATTAATAACAGCACAGATGTGGTGGGAATAGTATCTGAGAAATCCATTATCCTCAAGTATGGATACAAGAACCCTGTTGATTCGGTAAGGATACATACCAATATGGGCGCAGATAACGAATATCCTGCTCCTGCTGGAGGTGGCATTTTTATCTATGCTGCCCTGTGCGCATTGGGTGAAGGTCCGGATGATATACCTTCTACTCAACCAAACTTTGAAGATGGAGTATTCACTTATGAATATCAACATCCCCATCCTTCAACCCCGGCCATTTTTGCTAATGTTGAGTATCCTGATGGTACGATCAAAGAAGAGTATTTCGACTGGATAGACATTCATCGCAGGCGTTATCCTCCCACGGCAAGTCAACCCTGGCCAAGCCCTGCCTTGGGTCAGCAATCTCTTGATTTGCCATGGTACAATCCATTGTGGCCAGAACGTCAGCCCTACCTTGAGCGCGGAACGATCAATATCTGGGGTGCTCTGGCACAAAGAAGACGTGGATTTGTGCATCGTAGTGGTAATGACGGCGAGTATCCCTCCAATGACGGAATCTGGAACGTTGAGCTTGACATGTGTGGGTACCCGATTTCCCGTAATCCCCTGCCAGATCCGGTTTTTGGCAACCAATTGGGTTTGATCTCCATGAATTATCCTGGAACCTCTGGCGGTGGAACCGGATACAAAAAGAACTATAACTATGATAATCGCTTGCTCACAGTAACTCCGCTGCTTTACCCCGAAGTGCGCCTTAAAGGCGGTAAGAACCCCATGCAGGATGGAAACTGGACTCTCAAAAAACCCCCCAGGACATTACAATAGATAAATGTATATGTGGAATAAAGAGGAAATATGAAGAAGAACAAACCCGTTCGATTCAAGGAGACTGTCGGAATTGACATTGGTTCCCACAGCATTAAAATCGTACACCTCAAAAAGCTTCACGATGGCTTCAAGCTTCTGAACTACGAGGTTCGTCCCACCGTGCCTCAAGGCGTCGAGTATGTTCTCAGCGATCTTCGTCAGGAGCGTTTTGCCCCTGTGATTGTTGAGATGTTGAAAACCCTGAGGATATCACCGAAAAACATCAAGCACCTGGTGTCTTCCATTGGCGGAGACAACACCAGTATCAAGCAAATCAAAACTATCTTTTTGCCAGATGAAGAACTGGAATCCGCGCTTTTCTTTGAAGCAAAGAAGCATATCCCGATCAGTGGATCGGACATGGTTCTGGATTACCAGGTGCTATCTGTCGAAGAGAAGACCAACAACATGAATATCCTGTTGGCTGCATCCTCCAAGGATGTGCTCAATCAGCACACTCAGATTCTGGCTACTGCAGGTTTGAACCCCAATCTCGTGGATATTGATTCACTGGCTGTTGCCAATAGCTTTGCGTTAAACGCCTTTGTGGAAGACGGTGTGTATGTAATGCTGAATTTAGGAGCGCATCGCACCAACATGGTGATCTGGGGTCCGGATGCAAAGTTCTTTGCCCGTGATATCCCTTATGGGGGATACAATTTCACCCGCGACATCATGCGCAAGCGTCAGCTGGAATGGGATGAAGCTGAGAACTACAAGTTTGAGTTTGGTCTGATGGACGATCCTAATAACCCTGCTGCTCAGACTATCAGTATGCTTGATATTTCTGAAAAATCCACCGAAGACGCCATTGTGGAAGAACTACGTCGTTCCTTGCGTTTCTATGTTAAGGAAGCCGGTAACAGCGATTTCCGCAAGGTTTATTTGATGGGTGGAAGTGCCAAACTGAAAGGATTACCCGAGTTCATTCAGGACAAGGTGAATGTTCCTACAGAAGTATTCGTGCCATTTATTAACGTAGAAATGCCTGAAAAGTTCCAGGACAAAAAGGATCCGCAACTTGCCCTTGCCATCGGCTTGGCAATGAGGATGGAGTAAGGGGAGAGCGATGACTAACGCATTTTACTTTAAAATAAACCTCAATAAATTCGGCGAACAACGCCTGCAGCAAGAGCGCGAAACCAAAACTTTCCGCACCGCAGCAATACTGTTTGTTCTTGGCTTCGTCATCATACTGGCTGCCTGGTTCTACATTTCAGGTAAAGTTCAACAAAAAGTGGAGAATCGCAAGAGTTATCTGGCTGAAACCCAAGAAGAGCTTGAGCGCTATCAAACCAGCGGTGATTATCTTTCTTCGAATGATCTGAGCCTTCTGGCCAACACGTTCACAAATCGGATATTTTGGGCCCGGAAGATGATTGCTCTGGGGCAGGAAATTGATGATAAGCTCGCTGTACGCAAGTTCTCATACGGTAATGGTATTCTCACCATCAACGGCATCACGGAAGTTGATGTGAATGTAAAGGAACTGGATTTGATCAATTCCTTCATTCAACGTCTCAAAGCCAACCCGGAAATTGCCAATGATTTCCCGAATATCAAAAGCGGAAATGTGATTCGCCAGGTGGTGAAGGATACCGCTATTCTTGAGTTCGTAATCGAATGCTATTCAAGTGATGCACTGGGAGGGGGAAGATGAGAGAGAAATATTTTGCCTTTATCCTGATTATGCTGGTAGCCACGGTTGTTTTCGTGATGCTTTCAGCACGTAGTCTGGATCAAAATCTTCGGTCAATTCGCAACTTGGATGAAGAGATCAAAACCTCTCAAGAAAAACTGAATAGTGCGCGGATATTGGATCAAGAACTCAGTCAGTTTGCCAGAATCATCGACAACAGCCTGAGTCGCGAACAGAGATTCAGTTTTGATGAAATCAATGACTTTAAGACCAAGATTGGCGATTTGGCACACCAACGCAAGATCACGATCAATAAGCTCTCCGACACCAACAAATGGTCGCGTCCCAATCTAATTGAATCAACCTACAACCTGGAGCTGGAAGCTACATTTGTACAGATCGGTCAGTTTATTTCCGATCTTGAAGCTCAAGATAATATCATCAAGATCCAAACCCTTGATATCAGCCCGGCTCAAGCGGCTAACGAAGAGAATCCCCAGGCCGAATCCCGCTACAGGGTGATTCTTGAACTCTCGATCTTTAAGGTTAAAAAGGAGGCCTAACATGCAATTCAGATTTGTAAAAGACCTCGCAATTGCTCTGATCGTGATTCTGCTGGGCTTTCTGGCAGTAAGATTGGTGATGGTGGAAAATCGCGTCTCGGATGTTCCAGAGAAATCAGTCTATACAAAAGAATCGGTTTCGGACACTCTGATGAGTCAGATTCAAACCATTGAAAACTCTATTCAAGATCGCAAGATGTTTGTATTCAATTCCCGCAAAGATCCCTTGCGTCAAGGCAACATCATCAAAGATAAAGTTGACCGCCAAAAAGAGTTTGAAGAGATGGTTCGCAATACCTTCCGTTTATCCACCACAGCCATCGATGAATTTGGTAACCGCATTGCCTACGTGGAATATCAGGATGCTCTGCATGCTGCTCGCGTGGGAGACACTGTTGCCGGACGCCGCATCCTTGAAATCAATGAAAAAAATATCCGCTATAGCATGGGTGGCAATACCTATACAGCCAACCTTATGCCTCGCCCAGTGATGACCCAAGATGATCCCTACGTGATTAAGGGCACCAGCGGAAATTGGTAGAATATATAATGACAGTGGGAGAAAATATGAAACACATGCTTGTAAGTAAGCAATATCTGTGCTTGATCCTGGTGCTGGTTCTTAGCCTCTCAGCCCTGATTGCTCAAGCTAATCCAATGACAACAAAGGTGACTTTCAATGCTGATGATGCAACTCTATCTTCGGTGTTGAATTCCCTGGCTCGTCTTTCTGGCACCAATATTGTGTTGGCTGTTGAGCAAAGCGGAAGCCAGGATACCCGAAACGAAAAACGCATAACCATCAATATCAAAGATGTGCCGATTGAAACCGCAGTGTCTTTGGTGGCCAGAACTGCCGGATTATCCTACAGAGTACTGGCTGGTAACACCTTCGTAGTTGGCTCCAAGCAAAACATTATGGAAGAAGTTGGCGAAAGAAGCAACATCCTCTATCTGAACAACCTTGATGCCAAAAAAGTCTCTGATGCCCTGCAAAACACCGGTGGTGTGATTGTACCTCTGGAAGGACAGAATGCCATCATGGTCTATGCAAATCAGGAAACCTTTGAACAGATTCGCACTCTGGTAGAAGGCATTGACGTTGGGCAGGAACAGATTGAGATCAGAGTCCGTCTTATCGAAATCAGCCTCACTAATGCCAAGAAAGCCGGTATCGATTGGAGCCGCCTCAACCACCTCACCACCATTCTGGCAGAAGATCCGGTTAATGGTGATGGAACTGGCTTGCCCTACAACTATATGGATGAAACCGGATACCTGCCCCATGGTAATCCCTTTGATTTTGAGAAGTTACCTGATACTCAGTATTTCCAAAGAATCAATGGCTTCGATAACATTGGTCATTTCAGCCGTCAGCTCACCGCTTTTGACGTTACAATTGACTGGCTGTTGGAAAACAACGCTGCCAAACTGCTTACTGATACTCGCGTAACCGCTTTGAACGGCGAAGAAGCCGAGATTCACATTGGTGAAGTCGTACCTTTCGTGGTTACCGATAACGACAAACAGATTCAGGTTGAACGCGAAGAAGTTGGTATCATACTGGCTGTTACTCCCACCGTTAATAAAGATGGAAACATCACGGCCAAAATTGCTCCGGAAGTAAGCTCAGTAACCGATCTTGTCGGTGGCTATGTACCTCGCACCAAAGTGCGTCGTGTCGCTTCCACAGTGACTGTTCCCAACGAACATAAGATCATCGTGGGTGGCTTGTTACACTCCAATCTCAGCCAAAAGACTACAAAAGTTCCCTTCCTGGGTGACCTGCCTTTTGTTGGTCGCATCTTCCAACATCGCTATGAAGTTGTTGAAAACACCGATCTGATCATGGAAATCACCCCTCGTTTGGTTTCCATGAATGAGAAGTCACCGGAACCCAAGATTGATGAAAGATTAACCCGTACCCTTATCGAATACGAAGATGAGGAGGAATAAATGAGAAAACTTAACTCCCTAATCCCAATCTTAACCTTGATTGCGATCGTCCTGGTAAGCTTCTCAGCTTCCTGCGACAGACGTAATCCCCCACCAATATTACCGCCCGTAGCGCCTCCACCTGATCCCAGCGAGCTGCGTTTCATCCATAAGATTGTAGCCACACCGGATACTATTTATGCTGACAACAATATCACATTCTCCACAGTCAGTGTGGAAATTCGTGATGGTGAAAATTTCGGTGTCCCCGGGCAGTTGGTTCAGTTTAAAGCATCTCCGATTGGGCGCGTACTCACCAATGTTCGGACAGATAGCACAGGCGTTGCTAAGACTACCTTCTGGGATGATGGTGAAAGCGGAGTTGCAACTATCACTGCAATTGTCAGAAAGTTCCATGATACCGTTGAAGATTCTCTGGTTTCATCCGATGCTCTTGACACAACCATCTATGTGGAAGAAACTCCTCAGGTTACCAGTGTAACCCTGCATTTTGACAACCTTGCGGATCCGTATCCCATGCGGGTAGGCGAAACCACCCCCATTTATGCTACCGCAGTAACATCTATGGACACAAACGTTCCCGATGGCACCTTGATTGCCTTTGAATGTATCAAGGGGAAATTTGTGGATTCTTCCGGCAATGACCTGGGTAAAAACATCTCTCAGCAAACTTATAATGGCAGAGCATCGGTGTTCTATAACTCCGGGACATCGGCTACTACGAATCCAGAAAGCGTGCCAGAATATGTCACTGCAAAAATTAGCACACAAAGTGACACTCGAGGGATTTTGATTCGTCCGGGAGTTCCCTTTGGAATCGAAATCAAATCTCTTGTAAATGTGGATGGCGTGGATGTTCCTGCTGATACAAGCCATGTGGGAAGCCCAAACCAGATCTTTATGGAAACAACCCTCAGTGATATGTATAACAATACCTGTCAAAATCAGACAGTGAAGTTTACCACTGATCTTGGCTCTTTCCTGAATACTACTCAGGTTGTAAGCATCCCAACCAATGACTTTGGTATAGCTCGCGTGCGCTTCACCCCCGGTCTATTTGCCGGAGCGGCTACCATTCAGGCTTCAGCTTTGAATGACACCCTGCGCACTCAGCTTATCTTTACCATCAATTCTGATGATATTCACTCCATGGATTTCACGCAGCAAGGCCAGATCAATTTGAATGTGGCAAATACCGGTGGAACTCAATCAGCCGTTTTACGCGTCAAACTTCGCGATATCAACGGCAACCTGATTGATCGTCCGCAGCAAGTATTCTTCCGCATTATGAACAATCCTGCCAGTATGCCTGAAGGTGCAAACCTGAATAACAACGCTCCCTTCGATTCTGTAGGAGTAATCTCCAACGGAGGTGAGGCGCAGGTTTCGGTCAATGCCGGAACTGAATCCGGTGTGCTGGTAATTCGTGCTTCCTGCACCACTGATGATGGAAGATACATTCAGGCTACTAAGCCAAACATCCTGATAAATTCTGGTCCCGCACACACAATCGCAACATATATGAGTGGTTTCAATACCGGAACTAACCTTGGTGGTGGTGTATGGCAGGTTGTTGCTGGTGCACATGTACATGACGTTTATGGCAACCCGGTTCAAAAGGACACTTCAGTCCAATTTGCCATCTACGGACCCAATGCTGGTCCTGGATACAACCCTCCTACAAATGCTCAGATTCAATCTGAAGCTACGGTTGGTAACGTCAGTGTTAACGGCGATTCCACTTCAGGTATGGCCTATACCTTCGTTACTTACAACGGGATTATGACCAATGATGTCGTTACTTTATATGCCGCATCCTTCGATGGTTATGGCAACATTGTGGAAAACTACACCAGTGTAAAGCTTCCTCTCAATGATCCCCGTTTCGAGATCCAGGTAATACCTTCATTTGTGAACTTCGGGCATACTGCTCCTGCAAACAAAACTGCGGATATTATCATGACTCTTACTGATGGACAAGGATTGGATATCACCGGTAGTGAAATCCTGTTGTACAGTAGCCGGGGACAGATAATTCTGCATCCGGATCATTATAACTCCCCCACCAATCCAACCTATAATCAGGTACCGCCAAACTATGCCGATATCAATCTACCGCATTATGTAACCACATATCAGCGATGGGCTTATGGCAGAATAATAGTTTATCTGGATGAATTCACCTATGGTGATGCTCAGACGAATACTCCCAGCACCACAGATGTCGGAATTACTGGAAGATTAATGGGTACTGAAATAGATAATACATCGCCACTGATTGTATATCGTTATGCTGGTGATCCTCCTTTCTAAACTCGATAAATTCGGCGTGGGGGATGCAAATCCCCCGCGCCAACCAATTATTCTTAAGGGAGATGCGATCGAACACTTGATTGCTTCATTAGAAGCCATGGTTAATTTTCAAAATATTAAACAGTAAGGATATAAAGATGAGTTTTAACCCCCAATTTGCCAGACTCGGCGAGGTCCTCGTTCACGAGGCTTTCGTTACAGAGGATCAGCTCAAAGAAGCTTTAATCAAACAGACCAATTTTGGCCTAAAAATCGGAGAAACCCTGATCAAACTTGGGCACCTCACTGAAAAGGAATTGCTGCAGGCCCTGAACAGTCAACTTGGTTATGACATTGTCAAAGAAACCGAGTTGATGGATCTGGATCTGAATGTAGTATCCCTGATCCCTGAACCCTACGCTTTGGAAAACAGGGTTATTGCCCTGCGCGAAGAAGGTGACGGCGTTGTAGTGGCTTTTGCAGATCCCGAAAACCTCACAGTATTGGATAGTCTGAAAAAGTTGATTGGTAAAGCGATCAAACCAAAACTCATCGGCGATTCTGTTCTGCATGATGCCATCGAGAGATACTACAAAAGCATCCGTACCACTTCGCAGGTGGAAGATGCAGTGGGTGGATTTGATTTTGTTGCGGTTGATGAGGAAGAAAACGAAATCTCAATTTCTGCTGCTTCCAGTGATGCCGATGCACCGGTTGTTAAATTACTCAATTTGATCATCAACGAAGGCATCAAGGCCAATACCACTGATATTCACATCGAACCCCTGATCAAGAGCACCAGGGTTCGCTATCGTATAGATGGCGCACTGCGCGAAGTAATGACACCTCCAATCGGCATGCATCCCGGTTTGGTTTCTCTGGTGAAGGTGATGAGTAAGCTGAATATTGCTGAACGCCGCCTGCCCCAGGATGGTCATATCTCCCTGAAGACTTCTCTGAAAAGCGTTGACGTTCGTGTATCTATCACTCCAACCGTACTGGGTGAAAAAGTCGTGATGCGTCTCTTGGATAAGGGTGATTTTGGCTTCAAGCTCAGTACTTTGGGCTTTGAGGCAGAAGATATGGTGATCTTTGACAAGATCATTCGCCGGCCCTATGGAATCATCATCGTGTCTGGCCCCACTGGTAGCGGTAAATCAACTTCCTTGCATGCTGCCCTGAAAGAAATCCAGGATATTGAAACCAA
Source organism: Candidatus Cloacimonadota bacterium (assembly GCA_023230025.1). Lineage (GTDB taxonomy): Bacteria > Cloacimonadota > Cloacimonadia > Cloacimonadales > Cloacimonadaceae > UBA5456. The sequence goes on from JALNYD010000005.1 coordinate 27,797, forward strand.
TATTATCACGGTGGAAGACCCCGTGGAATATCGCCTTGAGGGGATTACCCAGATTGAAACCAAGGAGCAAATCGGCCTTACCTTTGGCAGCGCTTTGCGCTCCGTTCTGCGTCAAGACCCGGATATCGTTCTCATTGGTGAAATCCGCGATGAAGAAACCGCCGATATCGCCATCAAGTTCTCTCTCACAGGTCACCTGGTGTTCTCCACCCTGCACGCAAACGATGCTCCCGCTACGGTAACCCGTCTGATTGACATCGGAATCAAGCCCTACCTGGTGGGTTCCTCCCTGTCTCTCGTGATGGCTCAGCGTCTGGTCAGAAAAATCTGTCCTTATTGCATTGCAGATTACAAACCTACTGATCAGGAGATCAAGGACGCTGGACTCACCGAGGACGATGTCAAAGAAGCTAAGTTCAAGATAGGCCAGGGTTGTGTGCACTGCGATAACACTGGATTCTCCGGTCGTACCGGTATCTTTGAATTGCTCACGGTGGATAAGGAAATCCGTCAGCTGATCTATGATGGCGGAAATCAGGATCTCATCCGTGCCTCTGCTCTGAAATCCGGTATGCGTACTTTGCATGATGCCGCTGTCTCCAAAATGAAACGTGGAATCACCACCATCCGCGAAGTTATCAAAATGACTATTGTTGAATAAGATAGATATAAGAAGGTAAAGCTATATGCCAAATTTTGCCTACATCGTTAAGGACGCCAAAGGCGCCCGTGTAGAAGGGATGATCAAGGCTGACACCCTGGATATGGCAGTGGAGAAACTCGCCAAAGAAGGCTCCACTATCATTTCCGTGAAAGCCGCTGCCGAAGGGGCATTTAAGGGGAAACTCTCGCTCTTTGACAAGGTGATGCTCACCATCTACAAGATTCGTACCGGTGTAACCCTGAAAACCCTGGTTTTCTTCACCCGCCAGCTCTCTACAATGTTCTCGGCTGGTCTCACCATCGAAAAAGCAGTTACTGACCTTGAAAAAGAGGAAAAGAACAAGAAGTTTTCCAAAGTGCTGCGAAAAATCGGCGATGATATCCGCAAGGGTTTCTCGCTTTCAGAAGCCATGGAGCAGCATCCTGGTGTGTTTAATCCACTCTATGTAGCCCTGGTGCAGGCTGGTGAAGTATCCGGTACCCTTCATACCGTGCTGGATGAACTCTCGGATTACTTGGAGAAAATCGAAGATACGCGGCGTAAAGTAATGAGCGCCATGGCCTATCCCATCTTCATCCTTATCTTTTTGGTCGGTGTGGTTTGGGGTATGTTCTATTGGATTATTCCCATGTTTGCCAATGTTTATGCCGATTTCAACGCTACTCTGCCAAGACCAACCGTGATAGCAATAGAAATCAGTGATTTCATTGTCAATAATGTGTTTATGGCAGTCCTGATCTTTATTCTTGCGATTGCAGGGCTCTTCCTGATCTATCTTACGGATCGAGGCCGCTTTGTGATGGACAGCATAAAGCTTCGAATTCCTATTGTGGGTGGCGTGGTAAACAATTCGATTATGAGCAAGTTTTCCCGTACCTTCAGCATCCTGATGGCTGCGGGTGTACCGATCATGGACACCATGGAACTTACAGAAAACGTGGTGCAGAACGCTGTGGTGGAAGGTGCCGTGCGCAGAGCCAGAGTGCTGGTTAAAGAAGGTTATGGCGTCGCTAATGCCTTCCGCAGAACCGGACAATTCCCTCCCACTTTGCTGCAAATGCTTGCCACAGGTGAGGAAACCGGTGACATGGATAAATTGCTGGGTAA
>JALNYD010000127.1 GCA_023230025.1 Candidatus Cloacimonadota bacterium
ATATTGTTGTACACAAAGGGAATTGTCAAGGGAATCTCAATCCAGCCAGCTTCTGCAGGTAGAGCTATTGTGCCACTACAAAGTGACAACGAAATCTGCAAATTGTGCGGCGAAAACTGCAAACTGTCGCATCGTAGCTCATCCTTGCTCATCCTTACCAAGACCATTTTAGGTGGTTTTTGACAGGCTTTCTGCAAATCAGATCACCGAGATCTTCAAATTATGACAGGGATTCTGCAAAGAAATGCTTTACCGCTTACAGATTGTTAAGGTTTAGTTCAAATACTCCTGGCACATTCAATTCTAATCCCTCTTCACCCTATTGTGATAGGACGCTATTGCATATGACCCTCTCACTGAATATCCGCAATTACATATAATTCTGCTCTTAACCACTATATCACTTAGTGTAAAAGCGCCAGCGCATAGATCGCCTTCTTTGGGAGAATCACTAACGAAGTACCAAGGCTGTTCAGTTGTTGCAACGTCAGACTTCTTTACTGATAAACCATACGATGCGAACCTCCTAACAATATCTTGCACAGAAATCTCATCCTTTAATCTACTGGCATAAACCCTGAGGTTAACAAGATACCAGTGACCATCCTTTATCCCCTTGCTTCGAACCAATTCTCTGCCTGATTTCTCGAGATAATCAGTAATCTTTCTCTGTTTTTCTGGATCTCTTTTGTTCTCCCCATCGAGTTGTTGACCACATTTTGGACAGAAAATATGTTTTCCTTTATGCCCAGCCATCTTTACTTCAGACTGACCTGTATCCTTTCTAATATGAGTTCGTATTTCAAATTTTTCATCATTGCAGCATGCTAAACATGATTTGCAGATATACCAGCCATTGGGACATTTGCTACAATCTCTACTGTCAATGATGTCTGTACAATTAGGGTTTAAGCAATGGGATAAATATACTTCAATACCGCATTTCTCACACTGATACAGGTGTGTTTGGTAGTACGCATAATTACTCGTTTTAGTGGGTATCATATAAACGCCGCATTCATGGCATTTCAAGTGCTCAAATAATCTCTGAGCGCTGTTCATTGATGCACTGACCACGTTAGCCATCATACTTGAGTTGAAGTTCACTCCCCAGAGTTTCAAAATATTCAAAAGTCCAAACTTATAACTAGCAGTAACCTCAAAACTGGAGGAGTATGTGAAATTATGTTCAACGCCGAGAGCATACTCCATGGTTGGGAATATGCATTTTCTATTGTAACACCAGTAATACGGGATATCGTACTCTTGGGAAATCGACGGCTGGATTCTACTTTTTTCATTTCTAACCAACCTACCTTCGCAAAATACAGGCGTATCTGCAGAGACACTATTCTGATTGTCTTGGCTTACCAATGGGACATTACCGAATACACGAGAATCTGGTTTTAGGGTATCATTTGAATAGTTGAACCCACCATTATCAACATACCCATAAGGCATTTTATGCACATTATGGTCTCCTTCAAAACTAATAGAGATCTCGTTATCTCTTTTTGACACCGTGATGTCCGAAGGGACATTTCGAAAATTACACATCGGTAAATAATATTCTAGCTCTGCAATCCCCTCACTGTGAATAAGAAGACGTATATAAGCATTGGATATTACAGATTTGTTGATATCTGAGCCGGTCTTGTGTTCATTTATAAGATTAAGAAATCGCTTGAGTTTTTCAATACTCGAGTTGCAAAGACTTGTGATCGCTTCAAGATTGCATATGCGCTTAACTTCCTCCATTGTTGTTGCTTCCGCCAATAGCCTGTTGAAAACTCTGCATTGATTTTCTTTAGATAGATTCCTCAATGATGTTAACAATTCTTTTATGCCAAATCCCTCATAGAACTTGGCATCATGATAAATAGCCCAGATTGCTGCTTTTGCTTCAGGCTCTGGAATCATTTCGAAAGCCTTAATAGAGATATCGGAATAGTCACTGTGTAAACATGAGCTACAAGCATGAATAATTCTCCATAAATGTAGCTTATCTGGAGTCACAAATTTCGCTAGGCAAAGAGCAGTATCCTTAATGCTAGATATGCACATTTTATCTGTCGTGCTATCACAGATCCGTTTGATTTTCCCCCAAAGGTCCATTTCTGATGATTGTCTGCAATGTTGTAGTATGTCATCCACTATCAGAGTAAAAAAACTGAAACCTAAGGATAATGCTTCAGCCCAATTATTGAAGTCTATAAACAGGCTAAAATTGTCGATATAGTGTGAAACTCTATCCTTTTCTGAAGCTGAGCCCATGTTTTTCTGACCCGGGAATTCGAAGCTCACCTGAGCTTGATACCACTTATTAAAGGACTCTAGATTAGTTACTTTTATTCTAATCCGTGCATCTGCTTTGATAATGCTCCAAGAAAATCCGCTGTTAAACAAGTCCAGGTGAATTGTCTTGTAGAATTGATCCTCGGTTTTCAATTGTTTTAGTATATTAGTAATCGTACCAGTCTGAAATCCATAGTTATTTTGTTGTAAAGCAAGGAGTAAGTCGGGTACTCCAGATTCATACTTTCCGTTCAACAACATATAACCAATTGCCGTGTAGTATGATTGTTCATCAAGAGTGACATTGTGCTTGATGGCATACAAGTAATACTTGTATTCTGATAAATATTGCTTGAAAATCGGATCTAACTTAGCATGGTCGAGTTTAGTAAAAAATCTCGTCAACTCAATCAGGGTAGTCTCGTTGCAGGTATTATTCTGCTCATACTCTCTCACAAGCGATATGAATAGGTTTGTCTGCTCGCTAGAGTCTAGATGGTCTGTGATCGCGTCCATGCAAATCGTTTTCCAGTAGTATGAGTGCTTCCATTTACCGAAAACTAACTGGATCAACCTCTCAGTCATCTCTTTGTTTAACTCACTCGACTTAGCTATGATCAATCTGTCTACAACGATTTCCTCATTTTTCTTATGCCCGTTAAAAACTACGGGTACATTTTCTTTCAGACTACTCGACTCTGAGGGCTGATTCAGAGCGCTTTTCCAAAAATGTATGTCCCCGTATAAATGATGGTTAATAAAACCTTCATCCCTATTGAGACGTTCATTGTAATACCATAGAACTACTGCGAACTCGTTCGCGATAAATTCTGGAATATCTACTTTGCTAGTTTCCCTTTTTCTCTGAGGGCGGTTATATCTGTGTGATCCCCACATTGTTCAACCTCTTTCTAAATGAATAAATTCGCCATGACAAGCTTGAAGTATACATTGCTAATTCACGGAGGTTCATATTATTCCAGTGTTAATCTTGTCACCAAGAAGACCACTGCGAACAGACTTTGTATGGTTGGTCTTCATTAAGACAATTCCTTGTTGGACATAGATTCTATTATTGCATGGAAGTGTTTTTTGTCTTTTTCTGATAACTCATAGTATTTCTCTACAAGCCACTCAATCTTGATCTCACTCAACCTTTTATTGAGAGCGCTTATTACCTTCTCAAGCTTCTTCAAATGTGCATCAGTTACATAAGCTGGCGGGGCTGATAGCTTATTCTGGAGTTGGTTGGCCGATGCAACATCCATTTCTGGAATATCCGGTTCAATTGCTAGGATACTATCTGCCCATTCCTTACTAAGCTGCTTACGAGAATCAGATATGGTTTTGACAATGCTCTTGATCACATCTTCGGGTAGCCATGGAAGTTCATCCTCAGCAAGCTTGGAGACTGTCTCTTGTTCAACTTCTTTAGAGAGTGTATCAAAAGAACTCCAGGTTAGGTTGATGTCGCTTAATCTACCGTATGATCGTTTAAACTGATGTAGTGCCTTTTTTAATATATGAAAGTCTTCCAGGTCCGATTCCAGTCCATCGTAGGCTCTGATGAGAGAATCAAGTTCCTCCAACAACTCATCTATTGAATCCTCAGTTGTTATCTTAGACTTCCATACCTTATCCGCTCTTTTCGTGATTTCCTTTTCAGAGTTAGTCAACGTATCATAGAATTCTTTTAGGCTTTTTCTTAAAACTATCAGTTCGTTAAGGTTGATTCTCTGAAACATGCCCTTGAGCTTACTGGCATAGCTTTTGGCAACATCTTTGGCTACCCTGATATCTTTGAGTCTATTGGTGCCAAGGACACCATGGCTGATTCGTATCCAATTATCAACCTCACTAATCAATCTACGAGCCTCGGCTACATCTTCTACCCGACGAATCAATGATCTAACTCGAGCATCCAGATTACTGGCTTCATTATCAAGCCCAAGATCCTCCAGGTTAGGTTTGACCTTATTCAGCATCAGATGCTTAAACTCTCCCACATGATCAGGAGATTCGGATTTGGGGCTAATATGAGCAAGCCAATCCGGAAACACTTGGATAATAGTTTGTCTGCCTTCAACCAGAACCGGTCGCATATCATCGATCTGCTCATCTATCCACAGAGGTTTTTCAGATTCTAGCTTAGCTATTAAGCGCTTTAGAGAAGAGCAGCCCCAAGATAATGGGATAACATTTCCATTCTCGGTATTATTCTTAATCCTCATTATCGCATCGTCTTTTGCTTCTTCCATTTCATCAATTTTCTTTGCTGATTCATTTGCTTGCTCAGTCAGTCTTTGCTCTCGATGAAAAAGCTCTGGAGGCACGGGTATTTTTTCTTTCAGAACTTCAGATCGCTCCATGCAATCTACACGGGCTATGTGGCTTTCTGCTTGCTCCCACTCGTCTAGGAGGTTTTCCCACTCAGAAGTGTCATCAGATCTAAGGAGCAGATAGGCACCGTCCATGATTGACGGATTGAAGTGTTTTGATCTGATAAGATTGTCGTCTGCCCACCCATTGACAGTCGTATACTGCTGATTTATGAACACGTTTAAGGTATTGCTGCGTGGGGAGATGTAAACGCTCAAGAATAATCCGGCGGAGTCTTGATTAGCTCCAAAGGGCGGCTTGATCATGGTGTCATACATTTCGCGCAAGGACAGCATCCGTTCTTGTAGTATCTCATCCCATTCGATCGAAAGCTTCTTTAGAATGTTATTGGTAGGCCGTCTGTTGATTTTCCCATTTGCAGAGAATATACCCCAAGCATCTTTGAGAACGCTGTTTGCCCTATTCTTGTCTCTTACCGGTTTCGCCATTACCGTGCTATAATCCAGGGTAGAGTGCATCAATTCTCGGGTCAGCATGGAACAAGTGTCAGCAGCGTTTCCTCTAGAGGTGGCAAAGCCATCAAAAGGAAACAGAATAGGATGAGTGTAGATTTGTTTGAACAGCTCTGTTGCTGCCTTACTCAGTCTCAATCCTTCCATTTGCTTTCCGCCCAGCGAGATATACCTCTTCTCTTTCAATAGGGCTTCTACAGCTTCTTGTATAGAACGTTCGATTTTCACGCGATGTGATTCAACAAGATTGCCGAATTTTGCTAGTTCTTCGTTGGAAAGGGAATCCAGGATAGATAACTCAGTAAGGTATTGCCCCAATTTCCCTTCAACATCATACAGAAACACCAATAATATTGGAACTGCTTTAACCTTGAGTGACTCTGCTGCTGATTTGAGAAGTTTATGAGCTTCTCGAGAAACGCAGTCTATATCAGCAGTTTCCCCTAGGTAAACATAGATAACTGATCCCCTGGGATCATCAATACTCTCTGCTTTTGACCATCTGTCAGTCTCAAGTATGATCTGCTGAGGCAATGTGTCCAGGTTTGCCACTTTTGCCTGAAAAGCCCACTCAGGGGTGCTGATCTTGTTTTCTTCAGCAAAATCACTCTGTATATCTTTGATCAGATCACAACAATCCTTGATGGAAGATACGAATAACTGAGACTGGGCGTTTTCATCATAACTGGCTGAAAGCCTCCGGATGTGATTGATGAACTGACTTCTGGGAAGCGCGTCACTAAGAATATCAAAGCTTTTGTATGCCTCATCCCACTCTATGGCGTTGTACTCATCAAGCAAAGTTTGTAATTCTACAGCTAGTACAGCCTTGTCCATATTGGTCAAAGCTTCTAGAGCTTCGATTGCATCCGCCCGGTTTGCTGCTACCAAGCCTAGTTTAGAACTAAGTACGATTGCTTTTAGAATCCTTATCTGATTTATAGAATACTTTGTAGCATACTTCGACATGACTGTCTGGTATGCTTGCATGATGGTTCCTTGCGCTCCAGATTCTTCAGAACTCAGTAGTTCTTGGATAAAAGAATTGCTCATCATGTCTACAGCGGCAATCCTCCAGTCTTTGTCTTCTGATATCTGGCTCGATTCATACTGGTTAAAAGCTTCAATCAATAAAGCCAGGGCAGATCTTTCCTGTAAATGGCTTCCAACCGCAGAAAGGTAGTAAAGGAGCCACACACTGTATGCTGATAAGGGCCAAGATCCTTTGCTAACTATCTTATGAAATAGGTCTGCATCATTCCAGACCTGAATATGTTTTGAGCTAGGAAACCACTCATTGATCTTCGTTCGCTCAAGATTTGAAGTTTGGAAAGCTGATTTCCCTTCAAAGATTTGATCTAAATACTGGGTATTCTTCTTTTCGATCAGGTTGGCAATGAGCGTTTCAAGATTAGTAGACAGATAAAGCTTATCAGCAGTTTGATACCTGCTAATGTATCTCTGCATCTCGTTTTTTTGCTCAGTAGCCATACGTTGAAGATATGCATTCAGTTCAAATTGGATAAATCCTACGAAACAGACTCTAGGTGAGTAGGCTTGTGTGGCTTCAAATAGCTCTTGAAGGACCCCGCTTCCGGCTAAATGACTTCGAGTGGAGGCAAACTCCATATATTTACCAAACTCATCAAACAGGATGACAAGGGACTGATATGGATTTCCTTCGCCACAGTAGACTTCTACAGTTCTGCCGATCAGCTCTTGTACTGATTCGCCCTGTAGGTTTCTAATCTGCATATCATGTTTGCTTAAGAACTTGTTTACATTGATGTATGTAGCCTCATCCTGCTGTTCCAGCAAGGCAATGATATCCCCCGGGCTAACGCTTCCACAAATCTCAGAAAGTTCCTCTTGCAGCTGGGGACTGGTGACCCAATTCAGCATCCTGACTGCTTGTTGGAATCTGGGTCTTAGATCTTCGATCGGTTTTACGTCATGTCCATCCCTACGTAAAACTTGTATGATCTGGTTGGATAATCCATGTATAAAGTCGAATTTTGTGAGGCCATTAAGAGCAATGACTAAACAGGGTTTATCGGCATCATCGAGTAAAATTTCAATTTCATCACCTATCTGCTTATCGGCAGATGAGATATTGGCAAGGATGTCAGCGGGGGTGGAATCTGCAGGAGCACTCAGTAACTCCGCGATTGTAACCCCAAGGTGGGATTTTCCGGTTCCATAACCTGCAATGGCTAAAGTGAACGGGACATCCTCTAGTCCATAAGACCTTTTCACTATTGACTTAGTAAAGCTTGCTGTATCAATTAGCTTGTGACCATGAGTATATCCTACTTCATCCTGAGAAACACCATGATAGGCAGGTCCATGA
>JALNYD010000006.1 GCA_023230025.1 Candidatus Cloacimonadota bacterium
TCATTGATCCCACCGAATCCTATCAGGTCTGCGTATTTGACAAATCCGATCCCTCCGCTGAAGAATACACCTTCATTGCCGGGATGAAGGTTTCAGATGAAGCCAAAGTGCCTGAAGGCATGATTGCCAACAAGACTCCGGCAGCCGAATACGCCGTGTTTGAACATCACGGTAGCCTGGAGAAAATGCATCAGACTTATGAGTATATCTTCGGCGTCTGGCTTGCGGAAAACGGCTATCAGATGGCAGAAGCGGACTCGCTGGAGATCTATGACCAGCGTTTCAATCCGGAGAGTGCGGATTCGATCTTTGAGATCTGGATTCCGATAATCAAAGCATAAACAAACCAGCCCCGAGTGCGGACGGTGCACAGTCCGTGGCTTTGGGGCACAAAGGCAGAACAAGGAGATAGGATGTTTGAACTACCCGAAGCAATGGTTCTGACCCGGCAGATGAATGAGCATCTGTGCGGCAAAGTAATCGAAGATGGCTCTCTGGGCAACAGCCCGCATAAGTTTGCCTGGTACAATCGTAGTGAAGCAGAGTTTCGCTCCCTGATAAAGGGAAAGAAAATCGGCAAGGCTTGGACGAAAGGTAGATGGATGATCATCGAGGTAGGCAGTGCGCATCATCTGGTCTTCGGAGAAACAGGCGGCAGCCTGATCCTGCACCGGGATCTTTCCACCATACCGGAAAAGTATCATTTCTTGTTGAGGTTTAGCGATCACAGTGCGCTCACCTTGAAAATACAGATGTGGGGAGCGATGGAGCTTTTCGATGCCGGAGATGAGCTGAATCGCGCATATATCAGGGATATGGCTCCTACTCCACTGGACGAAGAATTCAGCCGGCAGTACTTCATGGATCTGGTGAAAAAACTGTGTTCAAGCGGTAAACGCAGCGTGAAAAGCCTTTTGACTCAGGAACAGATTATCCCCGGTCTGGGCAATTCCTGCGCCCAGGACATTATGTTTGTCAGTGGTCAGCACCCCAGGAAAGATCTTGCCAGTCTCAGCCAGCGTGAACTTAATCTGCTCCATGACTCCATATTGAGGATCGTCAACCAGATCATTGAATTGGGCGGCAGAAACGATGAAAGCGACCTCTTTGGCAATAAAGGCCGTTATCAAAGGATAATGGACGCTGCAGCAGTGGGAATGCCCTGCCCGAAGTGTGGGGAATCAGTCCAGAAGATCCAATACCTGGGAGGAGCCTGCTACTTCTGCCCGAATTGTCAGAACTTATAGAATTGCCCTAAGGGTACCATCCCTCCAGCCATTGAAGGATTTCTGCCAGCTCTGGAAGTTGTATCCTGGCTGTCCTGGCATATCAACAGGATCAGAGAATTGCTGAATACCCAGGCCACGAAAATCCTTGACAGCAATGCCGCTTCCCGATTCCTGAGAAATAGTGTGAAAAAGCCCTTAGAAAAAGGAGAAATGGGAATATGCTAAAAGTCTCAATCGCCCCCGATGGCAGAGAATATCCTCTCCCCACCGAAGAAGAGAATGCCCAGGAACGTGAGCTTCTGAAAAAGATTACTGACGAGCAACGTGCATTGGGTCGCAAGATTGTAGCTGTGCAAGGCCTTGGTTTTGTAGGTTGCGTGATGGCTAGTGTGGTGGCAGACGCCACGGATAAAGATGGCAAACCTATTTATTTTGTTCATGGACATCAGCGAGCTTCCAAGAGATCATTTTGGAAAGTTCCTGTGATCAATACCGGAGTACCCCCGGTTAGTTCTTCCGATCCGGAAGTGCCGGAAATCTTCCACCGTACAGTGGTGGAAAAGAAGAACTTCCGCGCCACAAGCGAAGATAGCGTTTACAGCCTGGTTGACGTAGTGGTGGTGGATATTCAGTTGGATGCCACCAAGCCCGCCTTTGGTCAGGCTGAAAAGGGATATTGCGACATCACCGCTTTCCGGGAAGGCATCCGTATGCTGGGTCAACACATCCGGCCTGAATGTTTGGTATTGGTGGAGACCACTGTGCCTCCGGGAACCTGCGAGAAAGTTGTCAAACCAATTCTGGAAGAAGAGTTTACCAAGCGCGGCATTGATATTGTCAGCAATCCTCCTTTGGTGGCACATTCCTATGAACGCGTAATGCCAGGTGCAAAATATGTATCATCCATCCGTGATTTCTGGAGAGTGTTTTCCGGAGTGAACCACAGGAGTATCGAGATGTGCCGTGAATTCCTGAGCAATGTATTGGATGTGGAGAACTTTCCGCTTACTCAACTGGACAGCACCAATGCCAGTGAGCTTTCCAAGACCATGGAAAACAGCTATCGCGCCACCAATATTGCCCTCACTTTGGAATGGGCACGATTTGCCGAGCAGATCGGAGTGGATATCTTCAAGGTGCGCGATGCCATCCGCAAGCGTAAAGGTACGCACGACAACCTCTTGCGTCCATCTCTGGGTGTAGGCGGATATTGCCTGACCAAGGATCCCGTATTGGCAAATTGGGCAATGGGTGCGCTCTTTGGGGTGGAAGGTCAGCTTTCAATGGCGATCAACAGCGTGAATATCAACGACACCATGCCGCTGCATACAATTGAGATCATTAAACGTGAATATAAAGAGCTGAAGAATCTGAAGATCGCCGTCTTGGGTGTTTCCTATCTGGAAAATGTTGGTGACACCAGACATAGCCCATCCAAGACCTTGGTGGAGTTTTTGCGCAAGGATCTGGCCGTGGTGCGTGCTCATGATCCCTATGTGGAACACTGGGATGAACTGGAAGAGGTGACGGTGGAAAAAGACATCGCCGGGACTCTGGAAGACGCCGATGTGGTGATCCTTGCAGTTGGTCATAATCAATATAAGAATCTGGAACCCAAAGCTTTGGTAGAGATGAGCAAGAAGCGCCCGATGATTGTGGACTGTTCAAACTTCCTCAGCGATGAAACCATCAATAAATACAAAGGCCTGGGCTGCATTGTGCGTGGCGTGGGCAAAGGCCATATAGTATAACTCCCCTGTGGAAACGGCATCCTGCCGTTTGAATAACACCCGGGTATTAGTAGATAATGGGGCGATTTATTTCGCCCCCCTTTTTTTGGGGATGCAATGACAGATATGAATAAAGACCGCGATCTCTACAGTGACGAGCTCAAGGAAATGCTGAGGCTCAGTTTGAAGAGGCATATTCAAGGCGAGTTTTCCAGTCATACTAACGATCCCATCTTTTACACTCGGGAGAGCTACCCCATGGCAACCCGGATCGAGAATCTGCCCCTGTATCCTCATGAAATACCCGATCTTGTGCTAAGCTGGGCGCAACTGGATCGTCAAAGACCTCGCAGAATGGAAGACATCCTGGTGTTGGATTTGGAGACCACCGGTCTGGGCAGAGGGGGGACAATCGCCATTATGATCGGAGTGGGATATTATCAAGAGGGAGAGTTCATTGTCGAGCAAATCTTCTTACCCGATCCGGATGCGGAGGAGCACTCTCTGGATCGGCTGCGGGAGCTGGTTGAAAGCCACAGCCTGCTGATTACCTTTAATGGCAAGACCTTCGATGTACCGGTTTTGGAATCGCGACTGCTCTATCATCAGATCTGGCTCAATCTCCGACAGATGGAACACCTGGATCTCCTGCATCTGGCGCGTAGGTTGTGGAAACGCAAACTGCCCTCCTGCGCTCTGGAAACCATTGAATATTACATTCTGGGGCATATCAGGGATAAAGAGTTGGACATCGAGGGTGGGGACATTCCGCAAAGCTATTTCCACTTTTTGATGACGGGTGAGGGAGAAATGATCAAGCGAGTGTTTATTCACAATCACCATGATATTTTGCACACAGCGGCTCTCTTTACTCTGATCTGTGATAGCTGTGCCTACCCGCCTCCGGGAGGCATGGATATTCGCATCGACTATCACGCTTTGGCAAAGCTGTATCAAAGCCAGGGGCATGATGATACGGCAAAGTATATCCTGATTGACCTTTTGTCACAAGGCGAGATCCGCAAAGAAGTGCTCCATGATCTGGGGATGATTTATAAGCGCGAGGCAAACATCGAAGGAGCTCTGGATAGCTTTGCGATTGCAACTGATCTGCAGGATCCCCCCTCCATGCTGGAATATGCCAAGCTGCTGGAAAAGCAGAAGCAATATAGCAGGGCCGCAGAAATCAGCCAGAGACTGCTGGAGCTGGAAAAGGGGCGATCAATGCTGAACCACAAAAGCATTGCCGCCCTGGAACACCGCATTGAACGGCTGGACAAGAAGCTGTCCAAGGGATAATCAATAAAGAGACTGAGAACTGCCTCTTCTTCCTCCCGGGTTCACGCTATGTTCAGCACTATATCACCCCATAATTCCCCCGTGCCATGCGGAGATTATGGGGTGATATAGTGCTGAACTAGGGGTGAAGCATCGAGTGTGGAAGCGTCATCCTTGACGCTTGATACCAAGATTTTCAACCAAGAGGCAAGAGGGATTCATAGATGTACACATCTTCCTGCTGGGGCTTATCTCTTAGTAATCCTCATATACTCTTTTACTACGTGTTTGATGTAATTCTCTCTGTATCCCTCGTGCTTCTTGTTGACCACTTTTTTATAGCTTGATGCGGGAAAGGTTCTTCTGTAGTGTAGCCGGGCCAATACCCTTCACATTGGTTAGTTCCTGTACATCTTGAAATGGGCCATGCTCTTCCCTGTAAGTGATTATAGCCCTGGCTTTTACTTCACCAATTCCCTTGAGACAGCAAAGTTCTTCCAGCCCAGCAGTATTGATATTGACGAAAGACATCTCCTGTTTGGCAGGTGTTGATTTCCCGGCTTGGGTTGCTACCGGCAAGAGGGAATCACCAAAGATCAACAGATTCGGCAGATTCTTTTGATAGGTCTTTGGGCCAATGCCCGGAACCTTGATCAGATCAACAACGTTGACGAATGCTTGTCTATCCCGATATTCAAGAATATCCTCAGCTCGTTTTTCACCGATCCCGGAAAGAGTCATCAGCTCTGCCAGAGTAGCCGTGCGAATATCGATCATGAGTTTGTAGTCATCTTTCAACGCAATTGAAAGGCTATCCGCTGCCTGAGCCGGGAGTTGTTCACCCCCAGAAAGCCTTAGCCCAATACCCAGGAGAAGAAAGAAAGCCAGAAAGAGCAGGATCTTCTGCTCTCCCTGGCTGAATAGATTGTTCAGACTGAGTTTCATGATCTGGGCAAAACGAAGATCCCTTCTGCTTCGGCGTAGTTTCCAGAATCATCATAGATACGTGCAGCCGTTTTGATGGTTCTGCTTTTTGTATCTGTGATCCAACCCTCCAGATGGAGTTTGGATTCACTGGCCACAGAGCGCCGAAAGCTAACCTGCAAGCGTGCTGTGAAAGCTATTTTGCCAGAATTGATCACAGCTTTTGCCATCACTTCGTCCAAAAGCGTGCTGATGATGCCGCCATGAATCACTTTGGGATATCCCTCAAAGTGTTCGCTAAGAATCACTTCGCTGTGTGCATGACCGGCAGGATCATAATGGAACTGCAGTTTCAGACCAATAGGATTAGAAGCACCACAGACGAAGCAGTTATCGTAGATCATTGCTCTTTTAACAAGGCTTCAGTCCAGAAACTGAGTTTCTCCTCCAAATCCGGAGAAAAGCCTACCTGATTAAAGGCAATCCTTCCCATTGTATCGATCACCGTTATCTGAGGAATGGCCTCCACGTTGTAAGCCTTTTGCAGCTCGGGATTGCCCATCAGCAGAGTCATGCGGAAGGGATGTTCTTTGAAGTAGTCCTTTGCGGTCTGGGGATCTTTTTCCATCACATTCACTGAAAACACCTCAACTCCCTGAGGCATGGAGGTTTTCATCCATTCATCCAGCGCAGGCATAGCCATCCGGCAGGGACCGCACCAGGTAGCCCAGAAGTCCAGAATCAACACTTTGCCCTTCAGATCACTTAGCTTTATTAGTTTCCCCTGAGCATCTTCCAATTCCCAAAGTGGAGCAGGAGTTGTTGTCCGACTCTTCAAGGCTTCCGCTCTGCGGTCTTCTTTACCTGCAGCCCATTGCTGTTCAGCTTCACCGATCAGATCCTGCCAGCGGGGATCACTTTGCAAGGAGGCATAGCCATCATCTGTCAAATCATGGATGGTCAAAGCTCCTGATTGCACGTGTGTGTCAAGCGCTTCAAATGCCTTATCCATATTCCCCACTTTGGCATAAACGGTAGGTAGCACTCCGGCAAAATCTGCGCTATCAGCTATATAGGGTTGCTCGGCTAGAAACTGCGCCAGGGCTTGGGAATCCTGGATATCGCCCAGGAACTTCAGATATTGATTATGATATACGCCCAGGCTATCCTGTGGCTCGATGTAACCCGAACTGATATAACCGGAAACAAAAATCGGCAATCTACTCTTGATCAGATCAATATCCTGATTGGCTACGGCAAAATCATGGAGTTGACTCCATATCGAAACCAGAGCTTGCTGATCCGTGATCCGGGAAAGATAGTTCCTGGCTTCAGCAGTTTTACTCTGAGCATTGTGGAGTTCAAACAACGTAATCAACAGATACGCATCATCGGGGTATTTGTTCAAGCCTTGTTGCAGCAGCTTGATATCGTCATTGGCAGAGGCCAGGATCACTGAAGTATCTTCAGCCTCATGGATTTGCTCACTTCTGCTCACGGTAAAGAGACGGTAGAGCCAATAGTGTTCAGGATATTTTGCCAGCAGACGTTTGGATTCCTGGATTTGCACGGAGTTATCTGCAAAGCGCAGGTTCAGATATAGATAATCCGGATCGTCTGGATTCAGAGATGCTAATCTGCTATAGTGTTCCTGCATAGCATCCTTATCGATGTAGCTCCAAAGGCTTTGGAGCCGGCGATGATCTTCCAGGCTCTGGATTTGGGGAAGATACTTTGCAATCAGAGCTTTCTGCTCCTCCGCAGTGCTATCCTGCGAGAATTGGGAAAACAACTCATCAATCGGCCCGGCAAAGGCCAGGCTGAACACAAAGATAAACACGAGCCACAACCATGATTTCATGGGATTCCTCCTTGTAAACAGGTATTTATATGTTGATTGGCTTAAAGCTTTTTGTACTCCTCAATCTCGTTGCGTTCCTTATCAAATCCGGCTTTACCCATCAGGGCATAAGTGGCAACCTTCCCAGCTTCCACCCCGGGTTGATCCAAGGGATCTATGTTAAGCAATTTCCCAGTGAATACAGTCTGGATTTCATACATCATGATTGCTTCTCCCAGAGTTTCTTCCGAAATCTCGGGGAAAATCAGGTTGCAATTTGGCCGTCCGGCTCTGGTTAGGGCAATTTCAGTGGCAAAGCGTTCTGCATTGAGCAGTTCTGATAGCTTCTTGCCACCCAGATAACTAACCTCGGGACGCTCGGGATGCAGATTGGGGATAACAAAATCGTGCTGGAACTTCTCCACTGTGAGGAAGGTGAATACCTTGTCCCTGGGACCCTCAGCATACAACTGCACCTGAGAATGCTGATCAGTGGTACCCAGAGCCTTTACGGGAGTTTGTCCCACAAAGACTTCACGTCCCTTGCGATCATATCTTTTGCCCAGGCTCTCCGCCCATAGCTGACGATACCAATCTGCAAAATCATATAGAGAATTGCTATAGGGCATCATCACGCTAACGTTTTTGCCCTCTCGCATATAGAGAAAATGCAGCAATCCATTCAGATAGGCTGGATTCTCCAGGATTGCCTGGTTCTCACAACGCTGGCGCATCTGCCCCGCTCCCCAAAGGAGTTTATCAATATCCATACCCACAAATGCAGAGGATAGCAGACCCACGTCTGTGAGAACGGAAAAGCGACCGCCTACATTATCAGGGACGATGAATGAGGAATAGCCTTCATTATTGATTACCTGACGCAAAAAGCCCTTTTCACGATCTGTGGTGATGACCACCCGTTTGCGATAATCCTGCGGGAACTTTTTCTTGATCAAATCCAGCAGGATCATATATCCAGCCATGGTTTCCGCTGTTGTGCCGCTTTTGGTTATGACGTTGAACACGCAGTGTTGAAGATCTATGCTATCCAGGATTTCCTGTAGATAGACGGGATCAACATTGTCATACACAAAAAGCTTCCTTTTTAATCCCAGTTCGGTCTTCAGGGCATTGTAAAGAGCTTTGTTGCCCAGAGCACTGCCTCCGATGCCCAGAACTACCATGGTATCAAATTCGGGATCAAGCTGAGATACATAGCTTTTGATATGTTTAGTGTCATATTCCGGCAGAGTATAAAATCCCAGAATGTCCGCTTGACGCTCCCGGCGAATATCCTGATCCGCCTCCTGGCATTTACCGGCAAAACCATCCAGTCTCTTGTTCTCAATAGCGGTAGGTATATAATTATTAGCCAATAGATTGCGATAATCAAAGCGTAACATCATTTTCTCCCTTGTTTGCTGTAATAAGGTTTCAAGGTATGGTAGATTAGTTTATCCACTTGAGCTAAAGTAGTGGAAAAATCGAAGTTCTTCACGATCAAATGCAGCTTCTCATCGCAGTTCTGCACGGTGGTTTTTACATTGAAATGGGTATTAACGTTAATGCTTAGCTCGGTGATGCCCATACCGATTAGCAGCGGCACATACTCTGGCTGCGAAGCCATTTCGCCACATATCGAGACCGGTATCTTGTGTTTATCAGCATTGATCAGGGTAAGCTGGATTAGCTTCAGTACAGCCGGATGATGAGAGATGTAATAGCGGGATACATTCTCAGCATTCCTATCCACAGCAAGGGTGTATTGAGCGAGGTCATTGGTGCCAATTGAGAAGAAATCGCATTCCTGAGCCAGGGCATCAGAACATAGTGCTGCAGAGGGAACTTCGATCATTGTCCCCACCGCAATGGCACTGTCATAATCAAAACCTTCGCTATACAACTCATCTACACAGGTATTAAACAGAGCCCGGGCTTCCAGAAAGTCCATTACATCAATAACCATCGGAAACATCACTCGTACCTTACCAAAGGCTGAAGCGCGGATAATGGCACGTAATTGAGTTTTGAAAAGCTCAGGATGGGCAAGAGAAAACCGGATGCCGCGATTTCCCAGATAGGGATTACTCTCCTGAGGAGAGGGAATCAGATGTAAAAGCTTGTCTCCACCGAGATCAAATGTGCGGATTGTGACCGGTTTGGGAGCCATTGATGTGACTACATCCCGATACGCTTCAAATTGTTCTTCTTCAGAAGGTAGAGTATTGCGGGAAAGATAGATGTACTCTGTGCGAAACAAGCCAATGCCATCCCAGCCAAGATGTTGGGAGTTGGCCAATTCCTCCGGAAGTCCGATATTGGCGTGTAAGCCGATCCGGATTCCATCCTGGCTTATACATTCAGTTTCTTTGAGCCTTTCATGCTTTTGGCGGATTAACTCCTCCACCTGGAGTCTTTGCGCATAATACTCCAGCATTTCTTCATCAGGTTCCACCAAAACCTTGCCAGCATCAGCATCCACGATCAAATTGCTTCCCTTCTTCACGGAAGTTCTGATATTTGTAACAGCGCTGACCACCGCAATGCTCAATGAACGGGAGATGATGGCAGCATGTGAATTGCTGCTGCAGGAATCTATGATCATTGCCCTGATCCCGCGGCGATGCAGCATTGACACCTGAGAGGGTTTGATCTCAGTAAGGATCGGAATATGCTGGCTATCCAGTTCATGAAAGATATCCTGCTCCTCCCCCAAAAGCTTGCTCAATAGTCTGTGTTCCACATCCTGATAATCGGCTGCACGTTGCCTGAACATATCGCTATCCAGGTTTTCAAAAAAAGCCGCTGTAGCCCGAAAGATATCCTGCACAGCTTTGGTAGCACTAAACAGATCATGACTAATGGCTTCCTGGATATTTTTGATTAATTCGGGATCATTCAGGATATCGATGTGAGTGGTCAGGATTTCCCGCTCGCTCTCATTGGTGATTCCGGTGGTTAGTAGATCCGTCAGGTCTTCCTTGCATTCCGTGAGCGCAGATTGCAGGCGCTTCAGTTCTTTGCTGATCTCCTTCTCAGGGATTTTTTCCAGACCAATCTTCTGACTTCTGTTTTCCACAAAGTAAGCCAGGCCTACCGCCAGTCCAGCAGAGACCTTTAGTCCGAATAATTCTTGCATTACTCTTATTCTCCGAATCCTTCGCTAATCATGTTACTGATTTCATCCAGCAAATAGTCTTCATCCACTCCGTCGGCAATCAACTCCAGTGAACTGCCACACTCTGCCGCCAACATCATTACGCCCATTATGCTTTTGCCATTTACCTTGGTGCCATCTTTTTCAATGAAAAACTCTGACCTATACTTTGTAGCAGCCCGAACCAAAAGAGCTGAAGGACGGGCATGCAAACCCAGCTTATTCGTTACTGTTACTATCTTGCGCGTCATTCTCAATCTTCTTCTGCAAGGTCTTCTTGCGGATTTCTGCATGGACTTTTTGATTGAAGTCTTCAGCAGCATCATATCCCACGCCCTTGAGAATCATATTCATCGCTGCCACTTCGACAATCACGGATACATTCTTGCCTGGAGATACTGGTAGATAGATAATAGGAATCTTTACACCCAGATGCTCTGCAAAGCTGTTTGCCAGACCGATGCGCTCATAATCCATGTTTTCCTGCCAGGGCATCAGCTCAATCTGAAGATCAATTGTCTTTTGACGCCGTGTACGCTCAATGCCAAACATCCTTTCGACATTTACAAAGCCTACCCCACGGATCTCCATGAAATGCCCGAACTCTCGTCCGGGACGCCCAAAGAGCAGATCATCCAGATATCGCAGTGTAATCAGATCATCCCCAACCAGGCTGTGCCCCCGATGCACCAGATCCAAAGCGCACTCACTTTTCCCAATCCCGCTTTTGCCGGTCAGCAATATACCCAGTCCAAACACATCAACCAAAGTGGCATGAATGGTCTTCTCCAGGGCAAAGATGTCCTGCAGGTAGCGACTAAGATGCTGGATCAGATTGATAGTGGACAGCCGGCTGGAAAGCAGGGCAATATTCAGATCATTAGCCAGATACTCGATCACAGGAGGCAGAGTAAGACCCTTGCTGATGATGATGCAGGGAATATCGGTTTTGAACATATCCCTGACCCGCGCCACCAGATCCTCTTCCCTCAACGATTGCAGATAGCGTACTTCAGTTTCGCCAAATACCTGAATACGTTCTGCGGAAAATACTTCCAGATAGCCAGCCAAAGCCAGACCGGGACGGTTTACGTGCGGAGAATTGATCTTTTTGGATAGGGTATCGGGCTCACTTACCAGAGAAAGTGCGAGGTCTTTCTTTTTGGCATCGAAGAAATCGCGGACGGTAATTTCTTTCATATTTCTTTTTGCTCTTTGCCCTGATCCCCCTTATGGTGCATTTATCAGCTAAGGTTCAAGGCATGCTGATTCAGGATTATTCAGGCCGGCAGGTGATTTTTCTCCCGCCGGCCCTGATATTGCTATTGGTTTAAGGTTCAAAAAGCTTGAAGTTCTCGTTGTCCTTTTTCACCAAAACGTTGATCCGATCTGTTTCAATATTTCTGAAGATCAGGAAATCATCCTTTATGTCTTCCATTTTATCTATGGCTTCGTGGACATCCATAGATTCGGTGACCACGCGCTTTGTTTTAAGGGTTCTACGCACTTTATCAGACTTGTTGAAGGTGATATCAGAAGCTCGGGAAAAATCATCAAAATGCTCCTTAATTGAGCGTTTTTGATGGTCAGTAACCCTGTCTTTGAGCTTCTTGATCTGAGCTTCCATCTTATCCAAAGCACTATCAATGGTAAGATACATATCCATCTCTTCAGCCTCGGCTTGAAGACCAAACTTCCCGGCATGCAGGGACAGTTCGCAGATATTGCGGCTGTTTTCCAGTGCCAGAGTTACATGAATGGTAATGATGTGATCGAAGTACTTTTTCAGCTTTAGACAAGAGCTTTCCACATAGTCCCGAATGGCTTTGGTAAGCTCAAAATGACGGGCTGTAATTGTAATTTGCATGGGATCCTCCTTTAGATTTTATGAATGGAGAGATTCAGCAGATCCTCAACTGATTCCATGATTGACTCAGACAGGGTTGGATGAGCAAACACAACATCGTGGAGGTCTTCTGCTTTCATATTCTTGGCGATCATTATGGCTCCCTGGGCAATCAGCTCTGCCGCTTGCGGTCCCATGATGTGCATTCCCACTAGAGCCCCAGTATCCTGACGGGCGATGGTCTTGACAAAACCTTGGGTTGCAGACATAGCCATGGCTTTCCCGCTGGCAGTGAAGGGAAACTTGCCGATGATGATCTCACCAAATGTTTCTTTCGCTTCTGCCTCTGTGTAACCCACCGAGGCAATTTCTGGATTTGTAAAAGTACAGCGGGGAATATTGATATAGTTCAGAGCATGAGTTTGGGGCTCTTCACCTTTGATCAGGGATGCGATGTGATCCACCGCCAAAAGCCCTTGCTTGCTGGCAGTATGTGCCAGTTGCAGCTTTGCTGTTACATCACCAATTGCATAAATCCCGCTGACGTTAGTGCGCATGGCTTCATCTATGACCAGCGCTCCACGCTCCCTGTGCAATTCAAAACCTTGAGTTTCCAGATCAAACACAGGAATCCTACCCACCGATATCAGCACCTTTTCGGCTTCAATAACGCTCTCATTGCTCAGGAATAGTTTCTGGATGTCCTTGCCGCTTTCGATCTCTTCCACTCCGAGTTTGGTGTGAACTTTGATTCCAGCTTTCTTCATCGCCAGAGCAAAGCGTTTGGAGATTTCCTCATCTTCCAGCGCCAGCAAGCGAGGCAAAAACTCAATGATCGTCACTTCCACTCCAAAACTGGCAAAGATGGAGGCAAACTCACAGCCGATCACTCCACCGCCTACTACAGCCAGACTCCTGGGCAGGCTATCCAGCTTGAGAACACCTGTTGAGCTCAAAACGTTCTGTTCATCAATAGTAAGCCCAGGCAAGCTCTTAGCGCTGCTGCCTGTTGCCAGAATCAGATAATCTGCTGCAGCCTTGCTGCCATCAGCCAGATCCACTTCAAAGCCCTGTGAGCTTTTGGTGATTTTTGTAGCGGCGCTATTGATCACGGGAATCTTGCGTTTGCGGTATAGATATTCAATTCCGCTCACCAGGGATTCCACAATACTGTTCTTGCGTTCAAAGATGGCTTTGTAATCCAGCTTAAGATCTATTTTCGGCAAGCCAAAGCTTTCGCTTTCATGGATTTCGCGCAGTAACTCTGCGGATTTTACCAGGGTCTTGGTAGGAATGCAACCCCAATTCAAACAGACGCCTCCCAGGCGTTCTTTCTCGATCACACAAACGCTGATGCCATACTGAGATAGCCGGATGGCGGATTCATATCCACCGGGGCCACCACCAATTACAAGAACTTGATATTTATCCAAGACTTACCTCTATTTTCTTCTTAATCTGCTGTTCAAAATGCCCAATTCATCACGATATTTGGCAATGATGCGGCGGGATATATTCAGGCCTTCTCCCTTGAGCCGATCCACCAATTCCTGATCTGAGAGGGGCTTGTGTTTGCTCTCGTTTTCCACCAAACGGATGATGCAGGATTTAACCTTTTGACGCGAGATATTTTCATAGTTGTCATCTCTACCCGCAGTGGAGGTAAAGAAATCCTTGAAGGCAAAGATGCCATAGGGGGTTTCGGCATATTTATGCTTGACCACCCGGCTGATTGTGGATTCACTTTTCCCCAAATCCTGAGCAATCACGCTGTAGGTCAAGGGTTGCATAAGGCCACTGCCGTTATAGAAAAAATCATACTGATGCTTGATGATTGATAGCGAAACCTGTTCCAGAGTACGCATCCGCATATAGATGGATTTGATGAGAAACTTGGCGCTATTGATGCGCTCCCGGACATAGCTGGTGGTCTCCCTGTCAAAATAGCCCCGGTTGATCATCTTACGATAGCGGGGACTGATGATGATATTGGGAGTAATATGGTCGTTGATGATTACTTCATACTCCCCATCGATCAATTTCAGGGTCACATCCGGATACACATAGGATGCATTGCTCTGCAGAATCCGCAATCCGGGTTTCGGATCCAGCCTGGCAATCTGTTCCCGTGCGGCCATAATGGTTTCTTCAGATACATTGAAATAGGAAGCAATCTTTTGATATCGCCGATGAATCAGGTTCTCAAATTGCTCACAAACCATCCCGCAGATAATGCGATTTTGCTTTTGTTCCTCAGATAGCTGTGACATCAGGCATTCTGAGATATTGCGGGCTGTGATGCCCTTGGGGGAAAGATTCAGAACTATCTCGTGCAATTCTTGAGCGCGTTCTGGTGTGATCCGGAAGCGTTTTGCCATCACCTCTATGGGGAATCTCTGTGGAAGAAAGCCATAAACATCACAGCTATCTACCAATTCTGTGATAAAATCCACTTCCTGCTCTGGCAAGGATAGTGGATAAAGCTGTTCCAGATAGGTATCTTTGCTATTCCCCTCATAGCGGATCAGGGCTTCTCCATGATCTCCGTCCGAATCAATGCGGCTATAATCGCCGCCACTGGAATGATATTCGTTCCACTGATCCAGGATTTCAGTTAGTTGTCTGGCCTCAGCGATAGTATCGTCCTGGGATTGGGGAGTTTCCACGTCTTCCAGACCAATGCTGCTTTCAGGAGCTTCCTGCTCAAAGCTGCCCTCATCAATATCTTCCTCGTCCTTTTCGTCCCTAAGCTCCAGCAGAGGATTGGTCTCCAGCTCTTGTTTGATATAGCTTTCCAACTCCAATATTGGCAGAGCCAGCATTTTCAATGATTGCAGCATCTTCGGTTTGAGAGCAAGCTCCTGCTTCTGTTTCAGGGTGATGTGCTGATTCATTGTGCTCATAATCTCTGCTCAAAAGGGCTCATTGAGAACCGTTCTCCTAAGTAAAGTTGTCTGGCCTTTTCATCGTGAATCAGATCATTGGCTGCTCCTGACACGATGATCTTTCCTTCGTAGATAATATAAGCCCGGTTCACGATTTTCAAAGTCTCAATTACGTTGTGATCTGTAATCATCACGCCAATCTGTTTTTCGCGTAGTTTCCCAATGATATCCTGAATATCGGATACAGCAATGGGATCAACCCCGGCAAAAGGTTCATCCATAAAGATGAAAGTAGGCTTTGTAACCAGAGCCCGGGTAATCTCCAGTTTGCGCCGTTCACCACCCGACAAGGTGTAAGCCTTTTGCTTGGCAAGTTTGCTAAGTCCCAATTCTCCAAGGGCTTCATCCAGAATCCCGGCTCGTTGTTTGCGGGGGATATTCAGCGTTTCCAGGATTGCCAAAACGTTGTCTTCAACGCTGAGCTTGGCAAAGATCGAAGGAGCCTGAGCCAGATATCCCATCCCCATCCTGGCACGCTTGAACATGGCTTTATGTGTGATATCGTGCTCATCCAGAAACACCTTGCCACGGTTGGGCTTGGCCAGGCCAATGATCATATAGAAAGTGGTGGTTTTCCCAGCACCGTTCGGGCCCAGGATACCTACAACCTCTCCTTGATTTATTTCCAGGCTAAGATCATTGACCACGGTTCGTTTGCCGTATATTTTTACGAGATTTTGCGCTCTAATTTTATGCAATTCCATAGTGGATAAATTAACGAAAGCCACTCTTTCTGTCAAGAGTCATTCTTGAATATGTAACGTCCGCGAATTCGGCCGCTCATGTCCATCAGCTTTAGCTTGTTGTCTGCGTCAAACTTAGCTCTGAGAACCTGACCTTGGGCAGAGTTTATAAAAAAATCCTGTTTGGCGCTTTGCTCCTGCACGAAGTAATAGGATACCTCGCTATCCGCCTCAAAATCTTCAATGCGGTCATCCACGAAGTTCAGCACTATGTTGCTGGCTTTCACCCAGTTTTCCTTTGGCCCGTTTTCTTCCTGAGCAAAGTGCACCACACAGGAATCCATCAGCGCTGCTTTTCGGAGTTCCCGCTTATCAAACCAGAGATGAAACTCCTGAGCACTGGCTGTAGCAAAATCATTGAAGAACTTTGGTTCACCAATGAACACGGCCTTTTCTTCCTCATCAAAATAGATCAGAAAATCGCTGCTGGCGTTGTAGTCCTTGCTGTTGACCTGGACATTGAAGGTGGCTACCAGCTTACGTTCCTCCTCAAAAAACTCCATCTTATCTGCACTGACTGTCAGAGTATCTGCCGTGCCAGCACTGACTACTGGTTGCTCAATCAGATAGGCATAACCCCGGCTTCGATCCCAAAAAGCATATCCACACTTCGCTGTGCCGTTTTCTGCTTGATCATAGGCCTGCACCCGACTCCAGGCAGTGAAGGTATCCTTGCTCTGGTCATAGATCCCATAATCACCTTGCATCCATCTCGTCATCCCCTCTTTGGTGCTTTGCGTTAGTCGCACTCTGCCGCCCATATTCAATACCTGGGGTATACGATAGTAAGCCAGTGAATCCGCCACAAGATTCAAGGAATCATTCTGCACCACTACTCTGCCACTCAAGCGGGCTATCTTTGGCCCATCCAGAATGATCGCCCGATCACTTTTAAACTCTGTATCACCATAGAAGAAATGCACTTTGCCAGCCAATTCCAGGATCTGCCCAGAACTGATATTGCTCATGTAGAGCTTATCGGAATGCACCAGCCGAAACCGCTCCGGATCGGTTTTTGACCATATACTCAGGCAGAAGAGCAGCAGCAGACTACCAGCGATAATCTTTTTCATCCACTATCCCTTCAGCAGATACTTCTTCCAATTCCGCATAACTGAACTTGGTATTGGTTTTCAGATTGCTACCACGTAACACATCCCCGGATCTTGTCAGCACTACATTGGCGGGGGCAGTAAGTATATCCAGATTTCGCTCCCAGACAATCCGGGACGTCTGCAGCTTGCCATCGGGGGTTTCAAATACCGCATTGCCATTGGCGAATATTATATTGCGGGCATCATCTACAATCGTGGTATCGGCCTTGATCACGGAACTCTGAATACCATCCTTATCATAAGACGTAAGGGTAACGGTGTAGGCATACAGCATTCTTCGATCAGTAAAGCGTTCCATCTTCTTGGCCTGAATAATATATTCCAGGCGATCATCCCGATATTCGCTTAGGCTCACATTGACAGAGGTCTCATCCGGCAAACCCCGTTCCATTGTAGGTGTAGGAGCGCCAAGATCAGCTTGCTTGCAACCAAAGCTGAAGAGCAGTACACACAATAGACAAAGAGTTCTCATTGTGTATCAAAGCAGGAGCTTTCTTCCAGGTAACTCATCACCGCTCGTTCGAAGATGCCCTTTTTATGTAAAATGTGATTCACTAATTCGCGAACTGCCCCGTGACCACCACCGTTATCAGTTACCAGATCAGCTATCTTCTGGATTTCAGGGAGTGCATTGGAAGGACACGCTGATAGCGCAGCCCGTCGCATGCAGAGGATGTCATTCCAATCATCCCCCATATACACCAGATTATCAAAATCCATTTCCAGATCAGCCAGCAGTTTTCCCACACACTCCAATTTGCGGGATACTCCCTGGAATAGCAGATCAATCCTGAGATCCTGGCAACGCCTGCTCAGAGCTTCCGAGCTTCGGCCGGTGATCACTGCGACCTTGATGTCAGTATGTTTAAGCAGCATCAGAGCCAGACCGTCATGAGCATCAAAATGCTTGATATCCAAACCATTATCGCCATAGATGATGCGCCCATCGGTCAATACTCCATCACAATCCAGAACAATCAGCTTGATATGTTGCCAATCTACCGGACGTTTATTCGGCTTAACGAAACAATTGGTCATATTAGAGCTCCTTGGTCTGGCAGATTTCGATGCAACGCTGCAGAATCGGCTCCAGTGCATCCAGGGCTAGCATAGTGGAGGCATCACTCTGGGCTTCAGAGGGTCTTGGGTGACACTCGATAAACAAGCCCTTGAGCATATCTGTGGCGATGGCTGCCCGGGCCATCATTGGCGCAAACTCTGGATTTCCCCCGGTGCTGGTTCCGCTGGAAGGTCTTTGCAAGGAATGGGTGAGATCGTAAACAACCGGATAACCGGTTTGGTGCATGATCGCAAAACCGCGAAAATCAACTACCAGATTGTGATAACCGAAGCTGCTGCCCCGCTCCGTAAGCAAGATTTGGGGGTTTCCCGCCGCTTCAGCCTTGGCTGCTGCTGCAGCCATATCCTCAGGTGCCATGAATTGCCCTTTTTTGATATTCACAATTCGTCCCGAAGCTGCCGCAGCCTGAATCAAGGCGGTTTGCCGGCTCAGAAAAGCTGGAATCTGCAATATGTCACAAACCTCAGCTACCGGAGCAACCTCAGAGCACTCATGCACATCAGTCAAGACCGGCAGATTAAACTCAGTTCTAATACGATGCAGAATCTGTAAACCTCTGTCCAGGCCTGGTCCGGTGGGAGAGCTGATACTACTGCGGTTGGCTTTACTGAAAGAGGATTTGAACACCAAAGGCAATTGCAGACGCAGACAGAGTGTCTTCAAATACTCCGCCGTGGAAAGCATCAGATGTTCTTCTTCAATAACGCAGGGCCCGGCGATCAGGAAGAAGGGATCGCTGGCTGTTAAAGCTTGATAGAGCGGCACTAAACCTTCCTATCCGAGATATTTGATCTGCTCCCAGCTTTGCTTGCAGGCATTCAGCCCAAAATGTCCATAACTGGCAGTGGGTAGATAGATCGCTCGGTTGAGTTCAAGATATTCAATGATTCCCTTTACTGTCAAGTCAAATCTATTGCGGATCAATGTCTCCAGCTCACTTTCCGGCATTATGGCACTGCCAAAAGTCTCCACCATTAGGGAAACCGGTTCGGAATCCCCAATCACAAAGCTGAACTGGATCAGGCATTCATCGGCCAATCCGCTGCCCACAATACTTTTAGCTATATGTCTTGCCATATATGCTGCGCTTCGATCCACCTTCGTGGCATCCTTGCCGCTAAAAGCCCCGCCTCCATGCTGAGCCCAACCGCCATAGGTATCCACAATGATCTTGCGACCGGTTAAACCAGTATCCGCAGCCGGACCGCCATCATGCCAGCGACCCAAAGGATTAATCAGAATCTTGACCTTCCGCCCGTCAAAGCGAACTTGATCCTCCATTTTGCCAATAGTGGGATGCACCACTTTTTTGATGATCTCATGTTTGAGATCCTCAAAGTCCAACTCGCAGATATCCTGATGGTGTGTGGAAATCACAACTGTATCCAGCTCAGAGGGTTTTCGTCCGAGATAGCGGAAACTAACCTGACTCTTGGCATCGGGCATCAAGCAGGGAATCTCCCCTGATTTGCGGACTTTGGCCAGATTGATCAATAGTTGATGCGCCATCTCAATCGGAATCGGCATCAGTGATTTGCATTGATTACTGGCATAACCAAACATCAGGCCCTGGTCTCCGGCACCCTGATTGCGCGCCAGATCACCTTCCTGGGCATGCAGATAGTTCTGTATCTGACAATTGTAATCAAAACCCTTGTCCGGATGAACATACCCGATCTTACGAATTACTTCGCGGACAATCGGCTCCACATCAATCTCCGAACTGGAGGTGATCTCTCCAGAAAGGATAATCCGGTTTTCCGTCGCCATGGTTTCACAGGCCACCCGGGAAAGCGGTTCCTGCCTTAAATATGCATCCAGAATGGCGTCAGATATCTGGTCGCAAACCTTGTCCGGATGACCTTCTGATACCGATTCTGAAGTGAACAGATAGCCATTCAACGGGCTATTGTTTTTTGCATGTAAAGCTGTCATTTATCTACTCCTATTCTTCAAACAAAAAGAGCCGGCGCTAAAGCCGGCTAAAGGATCGGAGCCGCACTTTAGCACATTTTATTACGCGGAGCAAAGAGCAAATTACCGCGATCCAATCAATGTAAATCTGAATAACTGTTCTGCACCCAGATGAACAAAAAAAAGCTTGGTACACCTCCGGGGATTCGAACCCCGGACCCACTGATTAAGAGTCAGTTGCTCTACCAACTGAGCTAGAGATGCACACTGTTATTGCCATGCAATTTAACCCCGCATTTGTGTCAAGCGGATTCTTTCGTCTCTTGAGTAGAGCCACTCCGTGTTGCCGGGTTTGATATTATCCCTTTAGCAAGTGCTTCCTCCCCGGTTCAACCTGGATCTGCCCCTGTTATATCGTGTTTTTTTGAAATGACATAATCCATGCCTAGCCCACCACCCAATATAGTATGGGGCTCCGCCCCATGCCCCGGCAAGATTATGTTATTTCAAAGTGGATACTGGATTACTTCACAATGATCAACCGACTAAAAGCCTCAACCGATGTTACAGAAAGCAGCTTATCAATAGTCAGACACCATGATCCTCGTCTGGCAGAGTATGAGCTTCCTGCAGCAGAAAGCGCCTGCTTTGATCAAACAGATTAACGGCTTAGTCCTAGCTTACTTATCTGATGATTCTTACAATCCGGAGCGGGATACTCTAAAACCAACGTTGTTCAGATTATCAGATGGATTGCGAGGAAACCTGCTGGTTGCACAACAGCTCTGATGGTCAACGCTAAAACTCCCTCCCCTGAAAGCTCTTTTGTTACTACCAGAGGCAGGCGGCGCATTTGGAGGTTGTATGGGCGCAGCTCCAAACACGTCCCATACCCATTCCCAAACGTTGCCACTCATATCATAAGCACCCATGAGGTTGGGGTTTTTCAAACCCACGTCGTGAGTTCGAACTCCATTGCCATCATTAATGTCTGAGTTCCCAAGATACCATGCAACAGAATCGATATCTGGCCCACCACAATATATATTTGCTGGTTTTCTCTGACAATCGAAAGAAACATACATATACTCAACTTCTGCGAGAAGACGGTAGCCATGGGCATTCCAATCACAATTTATCAATGTCTGATTCTGATCGTCTAACTTCCAGCCTGAAGGCCAGTTATCCGGATTTGTGCCATATGATCCGTAGCTGTAACATGGTGGGATTTTTTCCTGTAAGCTTCGGCGGTTGCAATACTCAATGGCATCAAACCACGACACCATCTCCACAGGCCTATTGGGATTTCCAGGGAAGTTTGAAGGATTCGTTCCCATAACGGCATGAAACTCATTTTGGGTAACTTCATAGCGATCTATGTAGAAGCTGCCAATGGTTGCATCGCCACCTTGAAGTAGAAGCGTTCCTTCGTCAACCCTGACGAACGATGCATATTGTTCTTCATTGTGCAACGGATTATCCCGGGCAATGATTTTCACCATAAATGCTTCTCCGGCCCCTATACCATCACCAACTGGATGCCACAGGATTTGTTTTCCATTTCCAGGAGATACTTGATCACCCACATCCCCACTAATGGCACTGGGGTAATGCGTGTAACTTGCTCCACTATCTGATGATAACACAACTGTTATTTGACACATATCATCCGCGATCAAATCATAACTAATGGCTACATTGCCAGATGAATAAGAGGCTAATACATTGCTGACAACTGGTTGGGAAGCATAGCCATATGCCAATGCAAGAATAAACAATATTACAAACATCATGTGTTTCATATCAACCTCCTCATTTTAAGAGAACCATTTTTTTAACTGACTTCTGCTGGCCCGCAGTAAATACTATCTGATATATGCCACTTGAAAGAGGTTTCCCAAAATGATCCTGACCAGTAAAGATCCATGAGTATTCTCCTTCCTTGCTTTGAGGTCTTGACATCGAGTTTACTAACTGTCCTCGGGCATTATATACCCCTATTCTGACTGATGCAGGATGTTTGAGCTGGTAGACTATCGTGGTACTGGGGTTAAATGGGTTGGGAAAAATCGTTTTAATACCAGAAATCAACGGAGCACCAGGAGCTTCCCATTCCCCACCGACGTTAACTTGCACAGCTAATGGGCCATGAACGTTTTCGGTGCCATCTTGTTCTAAAGAGACTAACCAATAGTGATATACACCACTAAGCAGAATGGAATTGTCAATGTATTGATAGATTTGGAAACTGGATGTATTGGTAGATGGAATCAAAGCCGAAATGATCAGCGCAGCAGAGATACTGTCGCTATCAAGAGCCCGATAAACATAGTAACCTAGAACATTGGTCTCTGACTGTGTCGCCCATAAAACGCGAATCTGATTATCGCTGATGATGCTTGCGTTAAACATAGATAATTCTACTGGTAATGTGTTCTCATTAATGCCAAACACATTGGATTCACCAAAACCAGTAAGGGCAAAGACATTGCCACATAAGAGCAGCAATAACAGTAAGATAAGAGACATTCTCATCATTTACTCCTTCCTTTATTAGATTTGAAGACAGCGTTTTTCTTCGGCATCAACTGACAACAGAAGAAAAAGAGTCTCCATGCATCAAAAAACCTAACTTTGAGTCAATTTTTCGTAACATAGCCTGAAGGCATCGTGTAGAAGAACCATTACTTTAAGAGATGTTACTTTAGTGTCTCCAATCTTACTGCCACATGGACAAACCAATGGCAGCATCTTTTACCGCTCCAGCAAACAAGAAGAAGTCCAGTTTACGACAATCACAATTATTTAGATAGTCACTGTATAGCCGGAATATTTTTCTACGTTTAGTATATTCATTTTTATGGCTCTGTTAGCAAAATAATATTAGACATGCGCCGCATGCTACACTATTTTGTGTCGTTCCATGGATATCGAAGAATGTGTCAAGAACAATCTGATCTTTTGAAATTTTTCCTACATTCTGGATTCACAATCCCGCGCAGATTCACCACACAAACCCACTTTGGGTTCATCAATACCTGGCACTGAGACACAGTCCAACGCCAGTCCAATTCATATTTCTGCCTATAAACCCCAGCAGCCATTGTGACAGATGATACTTTTACGAAGATTTGGGTGATACTTTGTAGACACGCCATCTTGATGTTTGTTTATCTCACGCGGCTGGATATTGTATCCACTCTCACTCACATAAGAAAAGAGCGCTAGATTGATAGTGTTACTATTGAATTTTATTCCGCTTAAGTCTGCTATAAAGCGTCAGGATGACGCCTCCACACCCGCCTCCACACCCGATACTTCGCCTCTATTTCAGCACTATATCACCCCATAATCTCCGCATGGCATGGGCGAATTATGGGGTGATATAGTGCTGAAGCCGTGGTAAACCAAGGAGCATGAGATGGGTGGGCGGACACTAGCTACGATAAAACTCACACACCCGTTGAAATACTTGTTCAAAGTTCTGCCTTGATTCAGGGTTATCGGAAGAGGCAAAGGAGAAGGGATCTTCGTGAGTATATTCCCTGTCAAAATCAAGTTCATCCACCCGAATATCAATATCCTGTTTATCCCCATGTAGCAAGGATCTAACTCCCGCTGCGGGAATCACCGAATCCTTGCTAAGGGAAATCGCATAGATTTGCCTGGCATATTGTTTGAGCAGATGCTCTCTGGTATCTTTCAAATTGGCGGTCTCAAACAAAGAGGAGAATAGCTGTCCTTCCGGATGCGCACTGCTCATATAGTGTTGCAGCAGATTATCGCTGTGCAGATGTTTCTGGTAATCCGTGATAACATAGGCATATAGTGCTGCATAAGCCTCACTATCCAGAATAAACTTGGATACCGGGGCCAGATCCTTCAGGAATGCTCCGCTGCAGAACAAACACACCCGGCTCTGCTTAAAATAATCATCAAAATTGCATAGCTTCAGCGTTAGCGCCAGGAAACCCCCGATCGAATATGCAAAGATATCGAACTGAGTATCAATGTTTAACAAAGGGTGCACCCCCAGTTTGCATTCTCTCAGCAGTTGAATTACATCATAATAGCTTTGCAATCCAGACCAAATAAAACGTTGGGGCAAAGTGTGAATCCGCATACTGATAGCCACATTGGACAAGCTGGCTTGATTTACCAATGGATGCTTGAGTTTGCGATCTTTACACAGCGCATACATTGCGCGGGGATTTGACCAAAGTTTGGGAGCGCGCTGCATGTGAAAAGCGATCGGGAACATCAGCACGCTACTCCCTGTACTTGCGCAGATTGCTTCGGCCCAAGGCAGATATTTTGCCCAATCCTTCTCGTTGAACCCATGAAACATCAGAATCACTCTCTTGATTCCGGTAGCTCCGGAGGGACATAAGATCTGATAGCTGAACTTTTTGTTTTCCAGCACTTCAAGGTCTGGACAAAAGATGTTTTCTCCTCTAAAGAGCATCCTTTCCTGTTCTCTCACAAAATGCGCTTTATGCTTGGCACAGGTGTATTCCGATGCCCCCGGAAGAATCTGACTGGCCTTTGATTCGAAGCTGAATTCCCTGATCTGGCTTGAAAAACTCATCATTTCCCCAGTAAAGAAGTTTGGATCCCACAGTGATTATGTTGGCAATTAGACTTTGTTGGCTCTTGCTTCTCTACTCTATGTTTGTGTTCAATAAATCCAGGATCAAGGCCTGGGAGTTTTGGTCAACAAATATTTCACTTTAAGTGCCTTAGATCCTTAGAGTGAATGCACCTGAGCCTATTTTCAGATAACTTCCGGGTTCGGTAACCGGGAAAGTGCTTTTACCGGACTGCACATAGGTAAAGGATGGCTAAGAATCGCCGAATTGCGAAATTCCTTGACACAGTTCTGCCTTTGGCACAGACTGCAAACAGGATAGAAATACTTGCATTGAGTCCCAAGTTTTGGCAGGAGCTATGAGCTATAAGTCTTTGATATTTTTCGTACTTATCCTATGGCAAGCATTCGCAGCAGCCAGCGATTGGCGGGTGAAGTTCACCGTGACCAATCATGGTTCTGAAGGTGCTCAGATTACGAACTGGGCATATTTTGGAGAAGCAGCCAATGCAGCCGATGGATACGACTATTATAACGATTTACTGCTGATGTCTCCTCCCTCCGGTTCACCATACATAGCTCCCTATTTTCCCCATAGCGATTGGGGAATCAATAATGGCAATTTCGTCAAAGATATCCGCTCAAACAACCCCACCAACAAAACCTGGAACACCACGATCAAGGTTCAAAACAGACTCTCAAACAATTTTACGCTCAGTTGGGAGTTTATCGACGACATTCCGGATTATTACAGCCCCATCATGGTATTTGGAACTCAGAGCATCAACATACTCGAACAAAGCAGCTTTAACTATACCAGCGCAGCCACCCTGACCAATCTGACTCTGACAGTGGATTACAATAGCCTTGTTCCCTATTCTCTGGCTGAAATCCCCGACCTCACTTTTTCAGACAATCAAAGCCAATCCTTGAATTTGAACAGGTATTTCCGGGTTGGCAGCGGTACTTTATCCTTTACCTGCTCCCCTGACGATAACTTGATTCAAGATATTGTAAGCAATGGTGATTCCGTGTATTGGGTGCTCTATCCGGTACCGGGCTGGCAAGGGATAACAACGGTGGAGATCAATGCCATTAATGGCATCAATATAAGCAGTCAGAGCGTTGTGGTTCAGCGTGATAACACTAACAGTCCCCCTGTTCTGCAGCAAGCCCTGCCAACCCTGCAAGTAACGCAAAATCAAAGTGTAAACTGGGATTGGACTAGCTATTTTGCCGATCCGGATTTGGATAGCTTATCGATCTCAGTAATGGATTGTGAGCACATTTCGGTTCAAGCATCTGTAAACCCTGGAGAGATTACTATTAGCCCCAGTGAAGGCTACAAGGGCAATCTAAACCTTACGCTATTAGTTTTTGATGGTCACAATGAAGCCCCAGCTTTTCCGATTGAGTTACAGGTATTACCTTCTCAACCGCAGCAGGTGCAGAATGTGCGATTCAGTTTTGAAGACCCAGCGTCATTGCTTTGTGAATGGGATCCTGTGGTTCAGGATATTTCGGGCAATGCAATTTCAGACCTGGTCTATAATGTATATATTTATCAGGAATATCCACTATCCGAAGCGGCAGCATTGGTATTCAATTCAATAACAGATACCCATGTGGTTGTTCCTGCAGAGTGGGCTAAAGCCTTTATTGTAATAACAGCAAAAAATGAATAGGAGAAAAGCATCATGCGTTTCAAACATTGCGTAGTTTTGGTTCTACTGCTGGGCTTTATATTTGGTCTTCTTCAGGCCAATATTGAGGACCGGCAGGGCACACCTGTCAAGGGGCAGCTCTTGCCTGCACCCTTTGCTACATTCACTCCTCAGCGTGAGGGTACTTTGATCAGCAGCACTTTGATTTTTGAAGAAGATTTCGATCCTGCTCCCTCAAATTGGAATATTGTGGATGGCTGGAACATCGGGCAAAGCCCTGGATCCGGCTCAATTTCTGGCGTTAATTCTGCCTATACGACCACTCCCTATGCCAGCAATGCCTTGTATCGGCTAATTAGTCCCTTGATCTCCCTGCCTGCAGCAAGTGAACCCGGGATCCGTTATGAGCTGAATCTTTGGCACTGGTGGGCGGTTGAGAGTAACGCTGACTATGTGTATATCGATGTTTTGGTGGATGGTCAGATAGACACAAGCCTTTTGACTCAAACCGGAGAAATTGCCTGGACTCAGAACACTCTGGATCTAAGCTTTTATGCGGGACAAACCATCCAGCTGCAATTCCGATTGGTCTCGGATGGTTCGTATGAATATTCAGGATTTGGTGTGGATGATATCCAGATCTGGCAAAGAGAATATCAATTCACTCCGGAAATGAACCTGCTAAGCCTTAACGCACAAAACTTCCCCTTCATCTATTCCACAGTATCCGTGGCTCTGGAGGGCGAAGATATGTCCAACCTGGATGAAAACAACTTCCAAGTGTATGAAAATGATGTCCTGCAGAGCAATTTCTACTCTGTAATACCTCCCTCTTCTGGAGCTGGCTCACGCCTGGTGGACATTGTTTTCCAGATGGACAACAGCGGTTCCATGGGTTCTTCGATCAATGCCGTATCCCAAAATGTAACCAACTTTATCAATAACCTCGCCGGCTCCGGAGTGGATAGCGCTCTTGGCCTTTGCCGCTATGGACAATCGAGCAATAATGGCATGCCTTATTTGGAAGACGGCGGATTGCTAACCACAAATCTGAACTACTTCCGTGATGATGTGTGGAGCAGAAACTATGCCAGTGGCAGTAATGAGCCCGGATATTATGCCATTACCCAATCCCTGAATGGCTTCAACTGGCGCCCCGGAAGCCAGAAAGTGCTGGTCATCATCACTGATGAAACACCAAATCAGGGTTATTCAACCTTACAGAATGCAATTGATGCCTGCACTGCCAATGGTGCCATTCTCTTCGCTCTTACATACTCAAGTCTGTACTACAGTTTTACTCCGATCACCGAAGCTACCGGAGGAGCAGTATATGATATCAACAGCAGCTTTGATGCCATTCTGGCTCAGATCTCAGATATTATCGTATCCAACTACATTATTTCCTATCGCAGCAATAACCCCTATTATGACGGGGTTTTGCGCAACCTGCGGATCGTGATGAATTATTCAAACGTGAGTGCTGAAGTTCTGGGCAGCTATTTCCCCGGTCAGGCACCCCAGATTTTCCGCACTCAGAACACTGCGCAGATGGATAATCAAGCCCAGCTTGATAATCAGCCAATCACCATCGATGCCACGATTAGCGACACCTATGCACCCTTTACAAGCTCCGCTACATTGTATTACCGAAACTTCAACCAAAGCTCCTACACCGCCCTGGCTATGCAGAATGTGGGAGGCGATTTGTGGTCGGCGACAATTCCGGCTGATCAGGTGCAAACCCCAGGTATCGCTTATTACTACTCCGCTACGGACGGTCAATCCACTTCCACGCTACCTACAGCTGAGCCCACCAACAATCCCTTCACAATTGCGGTCTTGCCAAATCAACCGCCCCTCGTGCAACACAGTCCGCAGCTTCAAACCAATTTCTATAGCCCCCTGAACATCAGTGCAAACATCTTTGATGATACAAACTATGTGGAGGGAGCAACTCTTGCCTATAGACGTTATGGAACCTTGAGCTATACTTTTGTGGATATGCAGGCTCTGGATGTCAATCAGTATTATGCCCAGATTCCCGGCGAGATCGTTGGCAACTCCGGCGTGGAATATTTCATCCGTGCCTGGGACAACTATGGTCTGGTGGGAGCCAGCGGTTTTGCTGACAATCCCCATTACGTGGCGGCAATGCTGGATGGTACTGTGATTCCCGGAGGGGAGATCACCGATCTTTGGTGGAATGCTGCACAATCCCCATACTACATTTCCAGCAATGTCTATGTAAATCCCAATAACCTCCTGCATATTGAGCCGGGCAGCACCTTGATCTTTGCTCCGGGTACCGGTCTGGAAATCCTGGGTGGATTGAACGCATCTGGTGCCAATTTCGCGGCTCAAAACAACTATATGGGTTGGAACGGCATCCTGATTAACAACGCTCCAGGACCCATCACAATCCAAAACTGCAGCATTAATCACGCAGTCGTGGGCATAACCTTCCAAAATGCCAATGGCGACGTGGTGGGTACAACCATCAGCAAAGAAGCTGAAAACAATACATTTGCCGGTGAAGCAGGGATCAGCATTCAGGGTCATTCCAGTCCCAACCTCACTGATGTAAACATCCAAAACTATAATCCGGGGATCCTGATTCAAAACACCTCTGGCGCTGCTTGCAGTCCCACCCTCCAGTTTGTCTATATGCAACAGGGTCATACGCCGGAGCGTGAACTGGGCAATGGAATGGAGGTTGAAGGTAATGTGAACCTCAGCCTTGATGATATTGAGATCGTTGGTTTTGATCAGGGAATATACTGGATCGGTAGTCAGGCGGCTGACTTGCGCAATAGCGCTCTGCTTTCCAATATCCGCATTCGCAACTCCTCCAGCACCAGCCGTCTGGGCAGCAAAGCCATGCACCTGCAGGATATAGCTAGTTTGGAGCTCAATGAAGTGATTCTGGAAGGCTATCAAAAAGGTATTGAAATTGATAATCCCAATTTGGCTCATACAGGCACCACTCTGCTCAGCAACATCCGGGTGCGTAATTCCGCTTCCACCAGTCGTAGCGGAGATTTTGGCGTCAAGATCGATAACAGCATGGGAGTAGAAATTGATG
>JALNYD010000128.1 GCA_023230025.1 Candidatus Cloacimonadota bacterium
GAAGATCGGCAGCTTTTCGCCTCTGCTTTTGCGGGAGATAAACTCATTGGCTTCTTCAACAACCGTTAAATCAGCGGCAAAGGCAGTGTCATAGACTTGATCAAAGCCAATCATCCGCAACGCTGCTACCATCTTTCCCGTTGTAATATCACTGGCAGGGAGATTGAACATCTCACCCAGAGCAACTCTTACCGCAGGAGCAATCTGCGCCACTACGGCCTTGGAAGGATCATGAATGGCTTCCCAGGTTTGAGGGATATGGCTTTTGACCACGATCGCACCAGTAGGGCATACAGCCGCACACTGTCCGCAATTCACGCAATCCACCTGAGCCAGGCTCTTGCCATAAGC
This sequence comes from Candidatus Cloacimonadota bacterium, assembly GCA_023230025.1. GTDB lineage: Bacteria > Cloacimonadota > Cloacimonadia > Cloacimonadales > Cloacimonadaceae > UBA5456. The sequence continues at coordinate 352 of JALNYD010000128.1, forward strand.
CGCAGCGACATTGACGTTCTGTCCGCGAGATGCAAAATCTATCGCGCCAATGCCCTGAATCTCACTACAAAACCTCACACAATCACCACAGAGAACACATTTATTGGGATCCCGAATCAGGCATTCACTGCCCAAATCCTTGGGTTTCATCTCTCTGGTTCTACGGAAGCGCACTTTGTCAATGCTCAGGCGATTGGAAAGATCCCTTAGTTTGCAATCGTTGGCACGGCTGCATTTGGGGCATTCCTGGTCGTGATTGGCAAGCAGCATTTCCACAATGGTCTTGCGTAGTTTGATGATCTGACTGGTGTGAGTCTTGATGCGCATTCCTTCAAATGGTTCTGTGGAGCAGGATGTTACCAGGCCTCTGCCTTCTACTTCCACCATACAGAGACGGCAAGCGCCATAAAGGCTTAATTCACTGTGATAACAGAAGGTGGGAATATCGATGTGAGCTTTCCGCGCCAGAGCCAGGATGTTGCTCTCTCCTTCCCAAAGTACCGGACGGTCGTTTATATAGACATATTTTTCCATGATGTTTCCCCTTAGCTGATAGCTTTGAATTTACAGGTACTAATGCAGGCTCCGCATTTGATGCAGACCAGTGGATCAATCTTGTGAACTTGTTTTACTTCTCCAGATATCGCTCCCACAGGGCAGACCCTTGTACAAAGGGTGCAACCGCGGCAGAGCTGTGGATCGATTGAAATGGGGGTAAGAGCCTTACATGTCTTCGTGGGACAGAACTTTGCTTTCACGTGGGCATCATATTCATCCCGGAAATAACGCAAGGTAGATAGCACTGGATTGGGAGCGGATTTGCCCAACCCGCACAATGAAGTAAGCTTCACCGCTTCACCGGCTTCCTGTAACAAATCCAGAGTCTCTTCAGTGGCATCGCCATTAGTGATATCTTCCAGCATTTCGAGCATTTGACGGGTTCCTTCACGGCAAGGCACGCATTTTCCGCAGGATTCATGCTGAGTAAAGGTCATGAAGTAGCGGGCAGTTTCCACCATACAAGTGCTATCGTTCATCACCACCATACCGCCGGAACCAACCATGGCACCGATTGAGCCCAGAGAGTCATAATCAAGGGGCATATCCAGGTGTTCACGGGTAAGGCAACCGCCACTGGGGCCGCCGATCTGCACGGCTTTGAAAGCGTCATTATTGATCTTGCCATCCTTGTCCAGCACTCCCCCACCGATCTCAAAGACAATCTGACGGATGGTAGCTCCAAAAGGAACTTCGATCAAACCTGTATTGGCAACATGCCCAGTGAGGGCAAATGTCTTTGTTCCAGGAGACTTTTGAGTGCCGACGCTGCGATACTTCTCTACTCCTTGCTGCATCACGATGGGAACCAGAGCTAGAGTTTCCACGTTGTTGATCACGGTTGGCTTGCCAAATAGTCCCTTTTGAGCTGGGAAAGGAGGTTTGGGATTTGGCATCCCGCGTTTACCTTCGATTGAGGCAAGCAGAGCGGTCTCTTCTCCGCATACAAAAGCACCAGCTCCTTCCATCACGTTGATGCGGAAGCTATGGCCACTACCAAATACATCATCGCCCAGTATGCCGTATTCTTCGGCAACCTTGATTGCTTTGCGAATGCGGCTGCAAGCCAGGGGATATTCCATGCGCACATATACATAACCTTCATCAGCTCCGATGGCACGAGCAGCAATCAACATTCCTTCGATCACACTATGCGGATTTCCCTCCAGGATACTGCGATCCATAAAGGCACCTGGATCACCTTCATCACCATTGCATACAACATACTTTTTCTCGTTGATTTCCTTGCGGGCAAAGTTCCATTTCAAACCTGTAGGAAATCCGCCACCGCCACGACCACGCAAGCCACTATCCTGATACAATTTGCAAAGCTCTTCGCTGCTATATTTGGTGTAGGCATCACGGGCTGAGAAATAACCACCATGGGCTATGTATTCACTGATATTCTGAGGATCAACATGGCCGCAATCCTTCAAGCCTGTGCGTTGCTGACGTGTGTAGAAAGGAATCTCTGCAGTGCCTTTGTAGCCCTTTCCGCTTACAGGATCATGGTACAGCAAACGCTCGATAACTTCATCTTTAACAACGGATTTTGCTACGATTTCCTCCGCATCTTCGGGTTTCACATGGCCATACATAATGCCATTGGGCTCGATTGTTACCAGCGGACCAACCTGACAAAAGCCCTGACAACCGCTACCGATCATATATACATCGTGATGCTTATGCTCTTTGGGATCATCACTTTTCAAGGCTACAGTTACTTCCAGCCCACTCAATGCGATGGCATTCTTCAGGGCATCAAACACTTTCAGGGAGCCATTGGCAATACACCCGGTTCCCGCACAAACCACTATTCTCTTTTTACACAGGGCTCTAGCAGCGTTGTATTGTTCACGTATGTATTCCAGATTAGGCATTTTCTCTCTCCTCCGCTTCAATTTTGTCAAGGATGGCCAAAGCCTGCTCGGGCTTGACCTGTCCGTAGATCTCGTCATCAACTACCAGTACCGGAGCTAAACCACAGGCTCCCAGGCAGGATACAGTTTCGAAAGTAAACATCATATCATCCGTGGTTATCTTCTTTGCATTCAGATGTAAGCGTTCACGGATTGCATCAATCACAGCCGAAGAACCGCGGACATGGCAGGCTGTGCCATCGCACATCTTGAGAATATGTTTGCCCTTGGGTTCCAGCGAAAAGTGGCTGTAAAAGGTCGCTACCCCATATAATCGCGCCGGGGATACGCCCAGTGATGTGGCAATAAAGGTCAGTACTTCCTGAGGAAGATAGCGATATTCTTCCTGAACCGCCTGCAGGATCGGGATGATCTTGGTTTCGCTTCGATCAAAGCGATCCAAAATCTGCATTACCTTGTTGAAGCTTTGTGCTGCTGAGTATTGCTTACTCATGTTCACTCCTGTTTATTATGTTATTTTTGATATATTTCGGGAATCAGTGATTTTCTACTGAGAAATAAAAGCATGGCTTGGATAAGCTTAGCTATTCAGATGATGCAAGCGTTCTGCTACGCGCCTCGAAAGAACTGCCAGAGAAGAGCTCATATCGATGTTCTCTACTATGATATCTTCCGTAACATTTAGTTTGGTGGGTGTAAAGTTCCAGATTGCCAGGATACCATTTGCTACCATCTCGTCTGCTATTGTTTGCGCAACCTCAGCGGGAACTGTCAGAATCCCAATATGGACATGTAACCGTGATAGTAAATTGCTGAACTTGCTCATGGGTTGAATCTGGATTCCCTGATAGTAGCTTCCGGCAAGCTCTGGATTGTTATCAAATGCCGCAATAATCCGCAAACCTTTTTTACTTAGCTCCGAATAACCCATCAAGGCTTTTCCCAGATGCCCCACTCCAACCAGAAAACATGAGGAGATATCATTCCAGTTCAAGCATTGCTCAATTGCCTGAATCAAAGTGTCGATCCTGTGCCCAATCTTGGGAGTCCCCACCACACCTGTATAAGCAAGGTCTTTTCGAACCTGCGTCATGTGAACATCAGTGAAGACGGCAATCTTGGTGGCTGAAACCATCTTCAGTCCAGCTCGTTTGAAGCGGTATAAAGCTTCAAGATACTGAGGCAATCTTTTGAGCGTTAAGAGCGGAATAGCTTCCATCATCAATCTCCTGATCGGTATTCTTAGTTTCTGGTATCGATATATTTATATCGGGTTATTCTGTCAAGAGATTTCTACTCTGATTTTATCGATATACCTGCATCTATTTGATGCACATCATGTTACTATTTCTCATTCTTGCGATCAGCAGTATCCAGACACAATGGAATTACACTACTCACTCTATCCCCCCTACCTATTATTGACTATCCCCGTCAAGATTATCCCAAAGACAGCCCACCTTCTATGCTTATAGCATAATGATGGGGATTATCGGTGAATGTCAGAATCAGAAAAGCATTGACAGATTCTTCGCTTCGGTAATGTAGGTTACAAAACTACAGGGGTGCTGAAGCAGAGCTTCGGCTGAGATCATACCCTTCGAACCTGATCCGGATAATACCGGCGCAAGGAAGTAAAACAAAACTCCTCTTGCAGCCCTTACATAGGGATTGTACTCAGTGGAACCCCTGAAATAAAGAAAAGGGGAATACTATGGAGTTACTAATCTCCTCCGCTATTACCGAAGCCTGGTTTCACAAGCTTCACAAGCATTTGGATAGCGACGTAATCATCGTTGGAGCTGGCCCCTCAGGCTTGCTATGTGCTGCAGAACTGGCTGCACGAAATGTATCAACTACCCTGTTTGAGAGTAAGCTTGCCCCGGGGGGTGGAATGTGGGGCGGAGCGATGTTATTCAACAGCATCGTGATTCAAGCCGAAACCATTCATCTTCTGGACAAGTATGGCATCCGCTATCAGTCTCAGGGCAATGATCTGTTCACTGCAGATGCCACTGAAGCAACCTCTGCTCTCATCTATCATGCTGCCCATAATGGTGCTGCGATTTTCACCGGAATCTGCATGGAAGATGTCCTGGTCAGAAATGATTCAGTATGTGGAGTCGTGGCAAACTGGAATCCGGTGAAAAGACTTGATATGCATGTGGATCCGCTATCTTTTAGTTCCAGAATTGTTCTGGATGCCACAGGGCATCCCAGTGAAGTTGTGAAAGTACTTACCCTCAAGAATGACGTTAGGCTAAGGCTTCCTGATGGGGTAATGAAAAGTGAGCGTTCGATGAATGCAGAAGCAGGTGAGAAAGCCTGCGTGGAATACACTGGAGAGGTGTTTCCGGGGCTATATGTATCTGGAATGGCAGCTTGCGGGGTGAGCGGAAGCAACCGTATGGGTCCAATCTTTGGCGGAATGCTACTTTCTGGATACAAAGCGGCCGGACTGATCGCCAGGGCTCTGGGAAAAGATTATGCATAACTTTGGACTCTATATCGTAATGACCAATCCCCGGCTTGGTTATCATGCCTTTACCCAAATCTGCGTGGAATTGAAAGTTCCCATGCTGCAGTTAAGGGATAAGAGCCTAAATGATAGCGATTTGCTGAAGCTTGCCCGTAGCCTGAAACAAATAACTAAAGATAGTAAGACTCGTCTGATCATCAATGACCGGGTCGATATCTGTGAACTCTCTGATGCTGATGGATTGCATCTGGGCCCCGAGGACTTGCCCTGGCAGGATGCCCGTAAGATTATGACTGAAGGAAGGATTATCGGAGTATCAACTCACAGCCTTCAGGAAGCGCAGAGACTAATCATCGAGGTTGCTGAAGCTCCGGAAGGATACCGCCCTGACTATATGAGTTTTGGTCCAATCTTCCCTACCGTTGCCAAGGCGAAGCCCGATCCCCCGGTTGGGACAGAACTGCTTCAAAGAGTTATTGGCCAAGCCCCAATCCCCCTGGTCGCCATCGGGGGGATCTTTCCGCAAAATCAAAGTCAAGTCCTAAGTACTGGAGCTAAGAATCTGTGTATGATCCGCCATTTTGGCGAATCAAGCAGTGCAAACGAACTTATCACCAAGATTCAACTATTCAACCAAGACCTGAAGGAGCTATAAATGACACAACTATCGCAAGCCCAAATGGCAATCGCCACACCCGAAATCAACACTATCGCACAGAATGAACACATTGACGTGCAAGAGCTGATTAACCTTGTTTGTAGTGGAGAGATCGTTATCCCTCACAACACGAATCGTAAAGCCATAGCAACTGCTATTGGCAACAGAATGTCCACCAAGATAAACGCTAACATCGGCACTTCAGACCTTGAATGCAACATTCAGAAAGAGCTGAATAAACTGTCTCTATGTGAAAAATACGGCGCTCATGCCGTGATGGATCTATCAACAGGAGGTGATTTGAAGGGGATTCGCAAGGTTATGCTCAATGAGACTCCCTTGATCCTTGGGACAGTGCCGATTTATGCGGTGGCCTCCGCACTCTCTGCGCATGGTAAAGATATCCGGGCTTTTGAACCGGATATGCTGTTTGATGAAATCGAAGCCCAGGCAGAGCAAGGAGTGGACTTTATGACGGTGCATGCGGGAATCACCCAGTGGAGCATTCAGGCTCACGATTTGCCAGATCGATTCTTGGGGATTGTGAGCAGAGGTGGCTCTCTCCTCAAGCGCTGGATGCTTCATTCTGGCAAAGAGAATCCCTTGTATGAGGAGTATGAAAGGCTGTTGGAGATATGCTTCAAACACGATGTTACGCTAAGTCTGGGAGATGGATTTCGACCTGGAGCGATCCATGACGCAACTGATGCTACGCAGATATCTGAGCTCATTGTACTGGGAGAATTGGTAAAGCGTGCCAGAAGCAGAGGAGTGCAAGTGATGGTGGAAGGCCCTGGGCATGTTCCATATCAGAATATAGTAGCCAATGTACAGCTAGAAAAGCGGCTCTGTGGCAATGCACCTTTCTATGTATTAGGGCCTCTTCCGAGTGATTTTGCCAGCGGTTATGATCACATCTGCGGTGCGATTGGAGCAAGTCTGGCAGCAGCAGCCGGAGCAGATTTCCTTTGCTACCTCACTCCCGCCGAACACCTGTGTCTGCCTGATCTCGAAGATGTAAAGCAAGGAATCATCGCCTCCCGCATTGCGGCGCATATTGCCGATATAGCAAAGGGATATCCAAAGGCTCAGGAAATTGATGATATCATTGCCAGGGCCAGGCGTAGTATGGATTGGGAGACAATATTCAAGTATAGCGTGGATCCCGAACTGGCCAGAAAACGCAAATCCGAAACCTCAAGCATGATGAATGATCGCTGTAGTATGTGTGGGAATCTATGTGCCATCAAGACAGATAAGGAACAAGGATGTGAATGACATGATTCTGGCAGCAATTGGATGCATGGACAGCAGCGGTGGAGCGGGAATCAATCAGGATATCCGGGTAGCCAGTCTGATGGGATTCCAGTTGAAAACCTGCGTTGCCGCCTTGAGTCTTCAGGATATGTACGGACTTAAGTCCATCTACCCCATAGATCTCAGCGTCTTTCAAACTCACCTTGATCACATTCTGGAACACCCTGATCTGAAGTATCTGAAGATTGGAGCTTTGGGCAATGTGGTTCAGATGG
>JALNYD010000129.1 GCA_023230025.1 Candidatus Cloacimonadota bacterium
TGCCATCACCACAAAACGCTTGATGGCACCTGATTTCACGGCATCTACCACTTTGTCCGCCAGCGACAACACGGTGGCGTGGGCAAAACCCCCGATGATCTCACCGGTTTCGATCTCTTTGGGAGGCTGGCACTTCAGAGCGCGTTCAATCACGGGGCTGAAATCTTTGGGCTTGCCATCTTTGCGATCAGCAATGTGCATGGAGCCTGGATAGCCCGCCATACCGGTGGTAAACATTCTGTCCAGATAGGTGTTTTCTTTGCGCAGAGGAACGATGCAGTTTGTGGTCATCAGGATAGCACCATTGAAGTTCTCAAAATCCTCGAGCTGATGCCACCAGGATGAACCATAGTTGCCGTGGAAGTGTTTGAACTTCTTGAAGGCAGGATAGTAGTTCGCCGGAAGCATTTCGCTATGGGTATAGATATCCACACCCTTGCCTTCGGTTTGGATCAGCAGTTCTTCAAAGTCCTTGAGGTCATGGCCGGAGACCAGGATGCCAGGCTTGGTTCCTACACCCAGATTCACATGGGTAGGCTCAGGATTGCCGTAGGTAGTGGTATTGGCTTCGTCCAGCTTGGCCATCACTTTTACGGCATGTTCGCCAGTCTTCAGCACCATCGCTACCAGCTCATCAGCACTCAGATCGTCATTGATCGTGGCAGCAAGACCTTCCATGATGAACTTGTTTACATCATCATCCATAAAGCCCAGCATAGCAGCATGATCGCCATAAGCCGCAATACCTTTCAGGCCGTAGGTGATGGTTTCGCGCAGGCTGCGTACATCTTCATTCTCGGTTCTAAGCACGCCAACTTTGGTGGCAAAATCGGCATATTGATCTTTGGTGATCTTGAAAGTGGCAGCTTCAGGGCAGCTACCGCATTTATCGCCGATGATGGCGCAGAGTTCATCCTTGCGTTTGTCGCGCAGGGCGATAGCTCTGTCGATCAGACCGGTGATCACGGTATCGTCAAAATTGGCATTGGTGATGGTGGTAAATAGTCCCTGCATTACAAAGATCGCATCTTCGGGGTAGTACTTACCGTTTTGAATCAGTTTGTGGGATACGTGGGCTAGGCCACGTAAGCTGTAAATAAGCAGATCCATGAGGTTGGCCAAAGAATCTGGCTTTCCGCATACTCCACGCATGGTGCAGCCCATGTTACGGGCTGTTTCCTGGCATTGGTAACAAAACATACTCATTGTTGTGTCTCCTTATATTTATGGTTTGGGCATCTTAATTACGAGGATGCGCATAACGCTATCGCCCTCGTTGCTTACGGCATGAGGGATGTCCTTGGGACTATCGATGATGGTGCCGGAGCCAAAGCTCTGCTTTTCTTCACCGATGGTGAGGGTCGCTGTGCCTTCCAGCACGAAGAATGCTACGTTTACCGGAGTTTTATGAGCTTTGAGATGTGCTCCGGGCTCAAACTCAATGTGCACTACTTCCCCTTCCGGTTGGCTATAGATCTTGGTTCCCACCATCCCGTTAACATTCAGGACGGGGGCAATGTCTTTGTAATATCTGCTTTCCATTTATCACTCCTTAGATGATCTTGCCATCAACGCTGATGACGTTTACTTTTACGAAATGCATCTTGCCTGCACGCTCCAGAGCCTTTTGTAACAGCATTTCGGTTCCGCCACAACAGGGCACTTCCATGCGGACAATTGTAACGCTCTTGATCTTATGCAGGATGAATATCTGGGACAGCTTTTCGATGTATCTTTCCAAATCCGGATCTAGCTTGGGACAGAATGTGATCACCACCTTACCCTTGAGGAATCTGCGGTGAAAATCGCCAAAAGCATAAGGCACGCAATCGGCAGAAATCAGCAGATCCGCATTCTCAAAATACTCAGCGGCGGGATTCAACAAAGTGAGTTGCACTGGCCATTGGCGAAGCTCAGAATGAAGCTCACCACTCGTGTTGTTTACAGCTCCGGCAGGCTCTATCCTTTTTGCATGGGTGCCGCTGCAACCGCAAGCCATGGTTTCTTCGCAGGTAAGCGCTTCGATGTCATAACCATGATCCTTGAGAATCTTGACTGCCTCGTTGTAGAATCCCATCTCACCGTGAGATTTCAAATGATTGAGATGGGCTTTGATAGTGTTTTCACCAGCTTTCATGATGTTCTGCATCACCAAGGCTTCACTATAAGGCTCGGCTTCACGCTCTTCCACCAGGATTGCGCCCTCTGGACAATTACCCAGGCAAGCTCCGAGGCCATCGCAAAAAAGATCACTGATTAGTCGTGCTTTACCATCGATTACTTGCAGCGCTCCTTCCGGACAACCCGGAATACAGAGACCGCAGCCATTGCACTTGTCTTCGTCGATTTTAATGATCTGACGTTTCATTTCTCTACCTCTATTAGTCTGATAATTGTTTCTGTCATCAGTTTGCCTTCTCCCAATAGATCAAAGGCTCCCTTGGTGAGATTCCACTGTGTCACCAAAAGCCGCATTGAGCCCACAACAATCCTGAACACATGCAAGGGATTGAGATCGCTGCGAATGCTTCCCGAATGCTGCCCTTCCATGATGTAGCCCAAAACCTCGTCCCGGTGTATGTGCATGATGCCCTGAAAGTATTCGGCATAGCTGGGATCGTTTTTAAAGAGCTCTTCACTGAACATCACCATCGCCAGATCCGGTTCCCGAGCGAACATCTCGTAACGATTATTCACAAAGCGACGGATTCGATCCAGAGGTGATAAACTCTGCTCGCGTATTTGCTGAATCACTTCGCAAGAAAGGTGTTCAAAGTAACATAGAATCATCTTGATCAGGTCTTTTTTACTGTCGAAATGCCGATATAGTGAAGCATCAGTTACTCCCAGGCTATTGGCAAGATTCTTGGTAGTCAGCTTTTCATAGCCTTGTCGTGCAATCACCTGAATTGCGGCTTGCACGATCTCCATTTGGCGCTTTGTAATATCCATTATTCATCCTCTGACTGTGACGTTAGTAAGCATTCACTAACCAATCTAATCAAGCCCGGTTTTTTGGCGAGGAAAATCTGCATAGCCTGTACTTTTTTTTCGCCGAGGCTTAGAATTCAATTCTCGACCACAGTCCACAGTAGATGAAATTGAAGTAGCCCAGAGCCATGAATAATTGCGTGTTTAGTTTGAAATGACATAATCCACGCCCAACCCACCACCCAATATTGTATGGGGCTCCGCCCCATGCCCCGGCAAGATTATGTCATTTCAAAGTGGAAACTGTATTAGAGCTCAATATTCGTTATTTCTTGCTTAAATGGAATTATCTGAAGATATGCTCAACCCTTATCCTGAGCCTGACTACGCTTCCATGAGGACAATTATCAACAATCCACAGCATGGAAAATGCATTTTTCCCTTGCGCAAATCACTGATTTCTATAATTTGTAACCAGCATGAGATGAATTGCAGCTATCTATATGCAGCGATTCTTTTTATGCATCGAATTGATGATCTTGCATTTATGCAATATGGAGAAGCTAATGAAAACACACAGAAACTACGCTAAGCTAATTGGCCAGTTGAGCCTGATTGTTCTGGCTCTGGGTTCTGTGTACATCTTTTCAGAGCTCAGTTTTGTGGATAACGAGCTTAAACTGAAGAACCTGAATTATACGCTCTTTCAACCCCGTTACACGGAAGTCCCAGTTAACATGGAACAGAATGAGGCTCCGGATCGGGACTGGATATATCGGCGCTCAAGCCCCATATATCTGGGCTTCATTCCTGGCTATGTGATGTTGATGGCGCTAGGTATTATGGGGATCGCCAGCAGTGGATTTTTGCTGATGTTGATGGCCAAAGCTCACGAAGATAGCGTCTTCTGAGCTACATCCCCAAAATAAAGCCCAGGAATTGCTCCTGATCCTTATTCATCCCGACCCGAAATCCAACCTGTAGCTGCATATTGAACAGCAAACTGAACTCACCAATCAATTCCACTCCATACGAGTATTGCAGGCTTTCCTCATATTTCTTAGAGTCTGCGGCAGCATCGGCAAACAGTCCCAAATTGATATCTTCCATATAGATATGAGGATTCCACAAGCCATTACGCACTTTGATAATTGGAGTGTACCAGGTGTTTCGCAGGCTAAGTCCCTGAGAGCTCTGCAATTCATGATCATAGCCCCGGATCGGCCAGAATACATCATCTGAATCAGCATCAGGATCATAAGCTGCATTGATCACAGACTGGATTTCGGAGTGTTTGCTACTTCGCAGGCGCAGGTCGACTTGTCCTTGCCAGCCCAAACGATCGCGAGCTGAAGATAGATAGTCTTTGTCTTCCCAATACAGTGTGTTGCGCAAACCAGCTCTACCCCCTGGCCAGATCACGGCCTGGCTGATGAAAGGATACAGCATTCTCCGCTGCCATTTGTCCCAGGCCAGGGCTCCCAATCCAGCATTTACGGAAGTGAGTCCGTAGTTTTGCCTTTTATACAGGGATATCGATTGGTTCAGCATATAAGTTCCGTCATCATCAGAGGAGATCATTATATCCTGATGAAGCGGAGCAAACAGAGTGTTGGAAAGCACAAAACTTCCCTGCACTTGCTCAGTTTTAGCATCATAAATCCCGGAAATCTGATACTGAGGAAAATCCCCCACTGCATCAGATCCCACCAGCACTGCTCCAATCTGCAAAGTATCCTCAGTGATATAGAATTGCGGGATATGCAGAAGCCGGGGATTGAGCAGATGAGCGATGTTGTTCAGATATCCACCCTGATTGACGGCCATTCCGTTCAGGACACTGTTTTGCCCTTTGTAGCTTTCTTTTGGGAAAGGAGCTGAGGAACTATCCAACTTGGGATGCGTAGTTCGCTGTAGCGTAATATGCCCCTGATAAAGATCCAAGCCATCGGCATTTATGGAAAGAAACCAGAGCTTACCATCTTTTGCCATTGCTGGATCCTTCAGGTAGTGGGAATACTGGAATCTTTGGTGGGTTTTACTATTCAGATTGTATTCCCAAGCCTGCAACTGGTCGTTTATGATTGTATTGTAAACAATGGATCCATCACTAACTTTCAGGATGGTCTGGCGGGTGGGGCTATCACTGATAAGTTCCAATTTACCGCCATTCAGGATGTACATAGCACTATTCTTCCAATACTCTTTGGCATTCACATAGATCTGATCCTTGTCCACAAAGATTCCATGGATCAAGGAATCCCCGCTATAAAGCAGGATCTGCTGCCGGCTGGTAGGGGAATAGCGAAACAAGCGTGAGCCACGATACATGGGCAAATCCTCGCTAATCAGGATATCTCCGTTTGCCAGAGGTAGAAATGCCCGCACCTGACCTCTGAAGATCAGTTCGGTACCCTTAGCATTCTTCTTCAAGATTTCGGTGATTGATCCATAACCATCATTATCTTTGTTACCAAAGCCCCGGCGATATTCACTACGGCTAAAATAGATATCGTCACCCTGGATATGATAGGATGCAGGAAAATCCGTCGCCTGGCGAAGCACCTCGACCGGCTGAGCATCACTCGTGCTTAGATCAATACGCATCAGACTTTGGGTATAAAATCCACTGCCTGGACCAGTTTTACTACTAATCCTGCGGATATAATACAGACTCTCATCATAGATCCTCAAATCTGACTTTTCACCGCCATCCCAGGTGATGCGCTGGGCAGGCTGATTGCTTGCTTTCTGCTTTTCGGAAATCTGCCAATCCTGCCAAAGCTGATCCAGAGTTTTGCCGTAACTATTGTAAAAAGCGCTATCCAGGCAAAATGCAGGCATGATGCCATTCAGATAGGCAAAGATCTGTGAGGAGTTATACCGGTAAAGCTGGCCAAACCGTTCTTCGCCATAGGTTTTAGCCAGGTAGTTGTGAAAGCTTCCCCCAAACACATAGTAATGCGCTAGCGGAGTATCATAGGAGTAATATGCAGCTTTGGCTCGTGAAGGGAGTTTATCTTCAGCCGCCAAGGCCGAGATGATGGAAGAATAATAGGCACTGTTCATTCTACCTGTATAAGATGATAGCTGGGATTCACCATATACAGTGATCCCTTCTGTCATCCACATCGGTTGATGCAGTTGGGGATAAAGGAGATTTCCAAAGCTGCGACGCAGCAGCTCCGGAATAGCACCCTCGTGGGTCATCTGCAACTGATGAATATATTCATGTGTGGCTACAGTCTGGAACCAGTCCTCTCCATAAGCAAGCTCACCCTTGGTAGGCGGATACATATACAGACCGATCAGGTTTCCTGGAGGATTGGCATAGCCATTGACCAGATTCCCCATATCTTCAAGCTTTATCGCTACCCGGGGATGCGTGTTACCGCTGATTCTTTCAAGTCTGTTGCGGTAATACTCCATTACCCTGAGCGCGTGTAGTGCTTCGTCCTCCATTCCACTGCGATGGTAAATCATAAAACTATCCGTTGAAAGTGTCTTCCAGCCAGCCGCCAGAGATAGCGGCAGCAGCAGCAGAATCAGGGCAATGGTTATGGCTTGAACCTTCATGTATCTTCCTCAGTTTGATTATTCAATACCACTCCGTTACAAAGCTCCTGCCAGTCAAGCAAAAACCTTTGCAAGTGAATCATCCAGAAAATACTTGACGTTCTGACCGATCCTACAGATGTTGTTTTGTTGATTTTTGTGTTAGACAACAATTATTAATCAATCATAGAACAATATGCTATCCAGCAGAATATAGGAGACAATATGAAGCGAACTTTGATGTTGACCATGCTCTTGATCCTGGTTTTGAGCTTATGCGCTGAACGGATCAGCCTTGGCGATGAAACCAATTCCCTGATTCTTTTATCCAATTCCGATCACGAAACCATCCTCGAATACCGGATTAACCAATTTGATACCAGCGAAGTGAAAATCAAGGGTCAAACCTGGCACCACATTTCGCTTCCCGGTGAAGGCTTCACTCAGGACAAAGCCCTGCCCCAGCTACCAGTATTCAACCGCAGTATCATCATTGATAACAGTGCCAGGATGAATCTGGAAGTGTTTGATGTGCAATTTACTGACCTGAAGCTGGCAGTTGCTCCTTCTAAAGGAGTGATCACACGTGATGTGAATCCCGATTCAGTTCCTTATGAATTCTCTAACGTATATCTCTCAAACAGCTTTTATCCCAATGAATTAGCCACTTTGAGTGATCCCTATATTCTGCGCGATTTCCGGGGCATCACTGTGCAGACAACTCCCTTTGCCTATAAACCGGATACACAAACTCTGAGAGTATATACTTCCTACAAAGTCCGAATTTACAATGACGGTAGAGACAACCGTAATCTGCTGCCGGGAAGTCGCGACTCCATTTCCCGTTCTTTTTCGACTCTATATGAGAATCACTTTGTGAACTTCCCCAATTACCGCTATACCTCTGTGGACGATAGCTTTGGCA
>JALNYD010000130.1 GCA_023230025.1 Candidatus Cloacimonadota bacterium
ATGCCTGAGCCCTTATCAGTCTCATCGAACATAGTCTCATGTGCTGGGCAAAAAGGTAGTGGGAAGATATGTGGAAAATATGTATGGCAGAAGAACGAGAAGGCATCCCAGCCCTCGCCTGTGGTTCTCCTGATCCTGTCTGTCTTAGCTTCAGGATTATCGTTTATAAAAGGCAAGACGGAGATCGTTTTTGAAGCGATCTCCGCCAATGCCTTGTTATGCCGCTGAATGAACTTCTTAGACATAACCGGGTAACCCCCCGACGCCCAGGGGGATGGGCGGCGGGGACCCGGAGGTCGGAGGACTGACCATGTCGGGCTGTTGGCTTGGATGGTCTGTAGGCATGGGCTTAGGCTTGGGAGGCCTTATGTAGGATGCAGGAAGGTTAACCATTTCTCACTCTCAGGTATTCCGCCAGATCGTGCAGTATGCCCTGGAACTGCTTAAGCATCGTTTCGTGCCCTTTCTCGATCATGAAGTCGGTAACCTGATCCAGGAACTTGACGATGTAATCGTTCAGTTCCTTGGATGGCTGCCGGTCCTTCTGATCCTGCTTCATCATGCTCACCAAACTCTGGATGGCTGTATCGGCAGGATTCTTGGCATACTCCCGGAGCGCTTGAATGAGTGCCTTCTTGCGGGCTATGGCGATCTCGTGGTCGAGCTGGTTCTCTTCTTTGAAGAGCTCGTCCCACTTACCGCTCTTGATCCACTTGCGAACGGTGATATCGGATACTCCGAAGATCATCGCCAGTTCCAGCGGATCGGTCTTACCATTCAGATAGGCTTCTTTGCAGTTGTCCCGCTTGATACGGAACTCACGGCTGTTACTCATACTCGGGGCGTACCTTATGCTTTAGCAGATAGAGGTTGAGGTCTTTACCGGAGCAGCGCAGCTGTCCGTTTTCTTTAGTTCTGAAAGCAGGCAGAGGATCACCGATGTCACGTATCCAGCGGTAGACGCTGGAGCGGTCGACCTTGAGCATGTCGGCTATCTCATCGGTGCGGTAAGTGCGTTCATCATTGAAGATGCTCATCGTGTTCAGTTCCTCTGCAGTGTTGGTATTCATAGGTGCCATTATTCATTCTCCTGTGCTTTTATCAAATAGAGATGCATTACGCTGCCACTGTTTCTCACAGAGCGGGGAAGTTGAGGACGATCTGGCGGAACTGGCCCGACTCGTCACGTTCGTAGAAGTTGATATACTGCTTGGTGGATACCACTTGGATGGCCTGGTCGATAAGTTCCATAGCTTCCTTCCAAGTTTGATCCTTGATGTTGTATCTACGCAGGCGCAGGATACGGTACTTGGCGATCTCGCCTTTCTTATCCACCTGGAAGGCTTCGCTGATGATGGCTCTGAGGTTTACGTTGGAGTCGGCAGACCAGGCTTTCAGGCACTCATCGATCTTCTGCTTGGCGAGTTGGAGTTCGATGCCGAACTGGATGCGCTCCTTGAACCTGATCTCAACCCGGTACTTGCCATCAAAGCTGTTGAGGACGGCATTGCCTTTCCAGTCCAGTCCATTCTTTTCGGCTACCTGCTGGAGGTAAAGCTCCACGTCCTCAAAGAACTGGTTCTTGTCAGCTACCATACGGTCATGCAGTTTGATAGCCCGGTTGATGGTCTTGGTTACGATGGCATCCTGCTTTAGTATCTCCGGCCTGATGATCGAGGTGGGGATGCTCTGTCCGTTAGCGTCAATACGAGTGGGTAGGGGCTTCTTAGCCTTGGGGGTCTTGGGTGTGTCCATTAGATGTCTCCTTATTATCTTTGGCTTTCTTTTC
Source organism: Candidatus Cloacimonadota bacterium (assembly GCA_023230025.1). GTDB lineage: Bacteria > Cloacimonadota > Cloacimonadia > Cloacimonadales > Cloacimonadaceae > UBA5456. The sequence continues at coordinate 1,790 of JALNYD010000130.1, forward strand.
ATTCTGTTTGATATAGTTCTGCAGCATTGCGATCACAGCTCTGCGCTCCTTCTTGTTGAGTAGATTCCAGTGGGTTTTGGAAAAGTGGTTGATCATGAATGCCCGGAGCTCGGACTCGGTCCAGCTTGCAGTCTTCATGAGATAGAACATATACTTGCCCTGGCGGTCGAATGTAAAGACTTGGGGTCTGCCGTGCTTGCGGTACTTGAGCAGGAGTGCCTTCAACTCAGTTAAGCGATCCTCCGGTAAGGCTCTGAGCGATTCACCATAGCCCAGGCCCTTGATGATGAACTTGAAGGCATCGAGCGGCCAATGGAATTTCTTGACCCGAAGGCCATGTATCTGTTGACGTAGTTTTCGTTCTCGCTGTTCCTGAGTCATAGAATGCCCCCGCTCTTTACTTGTGGTTAGTAGATTTGCTTTTTTTCTTACGGTTAGGAGTGCGTTTGATGCCGCACTCGATCCGTTTCTGTCTGATGATGCCTTTGGTGATTACAGTGCCAACCTTGTGCATGTTCTCGTAGCAGGTTATATAGTATCCGGCCTTTCTGATACCGATGGCATCCACCGAGATCAGAGCCTCAAGGTACTTGAAGACCCACTGGCGGCTTCTCCCGATCTTGGCAGCCAGAGCTCTGATAGATCTGATGTACTTACCATCTAGAGCCCACATCAGCTTCTCGCAGTCTTCGATGCTATAAGCCCAATCTGTACAGTGGATGGTGCTGATCCTAGCAGTATGTTCATAGTCCCGGCTATAGATGGGATCACGTTTCGAGATTTGGCGAACACAATTTTCCGCCACCAGTTCATTTAATACACGCTTGATTACTCGCCGGGACAGACCTGTGCATTCCATGATCTGTTCGATTACAAAGAAGTTCCGGCTGGAGGCGACGAAGCGGATAACCAGGTCTTTGGAAGTCATAGTGCCCCCAGTTTAGTATTGATCTCGTTCATGGCCTGGATGGGGTTCATCTTGCTGCGAAGCTCGATCATGTGCATGATCTTGATGGCTTTCCTCAGGTTCCCGGCTGCGTTGAAGTGGATATAGTTAACCAGTGACTCCGGGCAGGGGCAGTTCATCATCTCCTGGGTCAGCAACTGGATGTCATCCTTGCTGATAGTCTCGAACTCGTAGAAGTAGTTACAGCGGTCGAAGTAGTAAGCGTTGATCTGGTTGAGCCTGTCCTTGGCATTCTGCATGCCCACCAGAATCACCACTGACAAGGTTTGATCCACCAAGTCCCGGATCGAACCAAGAAGCTCAGGATAACGGAAGGCATAGTCGATCTCATCTATGATGATGACCGTATCCTCGTGCATATGCAATAGCCGGATGCATTGCTTATAGAGTGTGTTACAGGGTCCGACGGGCAGATAGTCGCCCATCCCGAAGTTAAGGTACAGGCTCTGCAGCAGTTCTTTGGCGAAGGTTTTGGGTGTGGAAGTGGCTTCCAGTCTGATATAGACATAGCCACGAGTACAGGCTATGCGCCTCGCATAGGTGGTCTTACCGAGGCCGGGTCTGCCATACAGCATACCCAGACCCACCATCTCCAGGCGAGGTCGTTTGAGCAGGAAGTCGATGCATTCATCGGCTTTCTTGACGTTGTGGATCGGCACCAGTTTACCTTGCTTCATCTAATCCTCCTTATTTGATTCCGATCGTCTTAAGCATTTGTTTGAATTCCTCATCATCGAAGGGATCGAACTCGCTCGTGCCTTCGATAACATCTTGATTTTGATCGTTGTTCGTATTCTCTGGCAGGTTCGTAGCTGCTGCCTGATCCTGCTCGATTACTATCTGATCCAGTCTGGCGATCTCCTCTTCTGGACCCGGTGCGGGAGCTTCTATCATAGCTGGTTGGATGAAGGTGGGATTGTTATCGGCTGGCAGCTCGTTCATATAGCTATTGAGCAGCTTATCCACCGATTCCTGATTGCTGCGTACGAAGCTCCGGGTCCGCTGTTCGGTCAGCCGCTGCAGTTTCTTGATCTGCGTGTATTCCTGGCGGTATTCTTTATGCGACTTGCTGTTCTGCATATCGGCCTGGATGAATGGATGTTGGGTCTGGCGCAGGGCTGCCTGGCAGATGAAGACATCCGCTTCATCATAGACCAGCACCCACCTTGCGTCAGCCAGATCATACCTGATCACCACCGGCTTGCCCATGTGTTCGACCAGGGCAGGATGCCAGTATTTCATCTTGTTCAGCACCAAGCCTTCGTTGCGGATGGCTTTGCGCTCCACGCTCAACATCATGAAGTTGAGCCGGGAGGGATTGACCAGTCGATCAGAGGGCTTGGGAGCCGAGTTGAATACCTCCCAGGGCTTGCGGTTATCCAGTCCCCGGTGGGGAGTATTGCCATACACGTATCTGATGTAGTAGCCGATCATCTGCATCGCTTCGTCGGTTGTGGGAGGTTCTGACGTATAGAGCTTCTTTGCCCACTTCTCGTTACGCATGAGAGTGGATGGCTTATCGGCTACATTGGCTCCCCGGAAGCTGCTGATGAAGCGTTCGAACTGCTCCTGGAAGGTCTTAAAGAACCTCTCGATAACCTTGGCCTTGGCATTGTAGCTCTCGGCGAACTGGGCTTTAATCCCAAGCTTGGGGAAGATGCCACCCAGTTCCTTGGCCAGGTCATGGCCTTCCCACTGTTCGTGGAACAGCTTGCTCTTGAAGGCTTTGCCATTATCGAGATAGACATACTGGGGCAGGGCTCCCCAGTTGAGGAAGCCGTTGCGAAAAGCTGCCTGGATGTGCTGGCTATCCTCGGTGAAGGCGAGCGTGGCACCCACCGGATATCTGGAAGCCCAGTCGAAGACCATGATCATGGTCATGCGCTGCGCTTTACCGGTCTTGGGATTGACGATATCGAAGGCCAAGGTATGACCGTCGGCTACCCATACTTCGCCCACGCTCAATAGTCTGCTATCCCGGTGGATGGTCTTGATGATATGCTCAGCCACATACTTGCTGCCCTGTCGGGCTTGCTCCCAGATCGCCAGATTATCGTCCCGCCATTCCTCGACCCAGCGTCTTAAGGTCGGTACTGAACTGGGTGAGTCGATCAAACCGGACTCCGCTTTGGCTTTCAGGAACTTGAGAGCGCTGCCGATGCTGATCCGGTTGGGATGCAGCAGGATCACCAGCAGCACTTTGCCTTCCAGTTCAGTGATCTTGCGTTGTCGCTTCTGATAGCGATTGCCATGTAGGAGAGCATACATGTCTTGTTTGCTCTGCTCATAGCGTCCCAGCCAGATACGCAAGGCTCTTTCGGTGCGTTTCCCTTTTAAAGCATAAAGTTCCGGCACCAGACTGCCCTGATTGTATTCCTCTGTGATCAGTTCCCACTCCCTGCCTTTGGATTCGCAGGTATGGAGCCGATCCAGCACAGTGCTGCAGAAGTAACCCAGGAGCTTGGCTTCGTTATCGTATTTAACGGGCACCCGCTCTTCCGGAGTGAAGTCGATGTATCCCTCTTCCTTATCCTCAAGATCGCATACCTCGCCTTCCAGGACTATGCCAGGATCAGGCTTAACGATCTCAGTGGGCTCGCTGATAAGCGCTGGTTGAGGTTTTGCCTTGGGTTTGATCTCCTGGGTATTCCCGATCAGGTCCAGTAGCTCCTGCTTACCCTTCCAATCGGGATAGATACTCTGATAGAGCTCCGCGTAGGCTAGGGGATCGATTTCATCATAGATGCTCATGCTTGTCCTCCTCGCTGTATTTGTAGATCAAAGCGCTGTGCAGGTCCTTGCCATCCACCTTGAGAGTGATCTCAATGAAGCCGGCAGGCACCAGATGTCTGGCCTGGCAGTCTGCCATCTCCTTTATATATAAGGATGGCTCGGTCAGCAGGAAGGTCTTCATGACCTTATAGCCATCCTGCTCGACCAGGTGCTTATACACTTCGGTCTTGTTGCGCTTGATATTGCGCCATACTGTACGGGTGGAGCAGCCTAATAGCTCCGCCGCCCGCTCCACGGTCAGCCAGACTGACCTAATCTTGTTCTTGCTCATGTTCAGCCTCTGCCAATAATCTTCAGCTACAGGTAAGACCACTGTGACACCACCACTCCGGTGGCGTGTCACAGAGGTCGGATAATCTGTCACAGTGGTGGCCTTTTTTAGGCCTATCGATCTGTCACAGCGTTCAACATATCTACTGATCAGCATCGGCGGCTTTTTTCTCCGATTGGAGGGGTGTGTGACACCTGTCACAGAGGTCGGTGTGTCACAGAGGTCGTCCTTGACCCTACATTCTCCTGGCTCGTAACTGGTCGCTTTCATAAGCGCCTCCCTGATATTATTGTTGGGTGCTACGTAACTGCATCGCAATAACTTGGGAAGTCCTTTCTGCTCTTTCCGGCAAGCTTTGAAATCTATCTGATACGAGCGGAAGAATCCGCCGCCGAATCACAACTATATAAATAAGCATTGACAAAAAAGATAGACAAATTATCTTGTCTACGGATGCATAATCTTACCCATACGGCAAAAGGTCAAGCGAAAAATGACCTTATAGGAGGAATAATGGACCCGAATGACGTCGGCAGCAGACTGGGAATGCTGATTAAAGCAATGAAATTGAAGCAGTACCAGTTCACAGAAAAGTTTGGCATTTCTGCCAATTCTTTGGACCGCTATAAGAATAATGAGAGGTTTCCCGACCCTCAATTCATGGCCAGATTAGTCGATGCAGGAGTGAATGTGAACTGGCTTTTAAGAGGCGAAGGCAATATGTTCATCCTGGCTCCCTGGGAGTTGGGAGATGATATCCGGACTACCAAGAAAGTCCAGATCGTGGATGGTAAACCGGTCTTAATGAATGATCTTGATAAGACTTACATTCGTACCTCAGTGTTCCCGATCGCAGCGGAAATAGCCGCTGGAACCCCCATAGAAGTTCCAGAAGGTATAGAGCCGACGGATACCGTCGAAGTCCCCACTCGTTACATTCCCTTCGGAACGGACAGCTACATTGCCTTCCAAATCAATGGTCATAGCATGGAGCCTCAGATTCTGCATGGAGACGTTGTGCTAATCAGAAAGCAGATTACCTGGGATGGTCTGGATGGGAAGATCTGTGCCGTCAGATACGAGACAGGCATTACCCTGAAAAGGATACAGTATGATGAAGCTCGCAAGGGAGTTGCCCTCCAACCCCTCAATAAAGACTACCGGATCGAGTTTATAGACGCTGATCGGAGTCAGTGGCTGACGATGATCGGACCCCTGGCACTTCAGTTACGGCTCTATTAAATTCGCAAACCATTTCAGAAAATCTGATGTTCTGAAAATACCTTAAATTGAGGGCAAAATTGAAGGAATCGTGATATCGAAACGTCCAGAAACGTCCAAAGACCACTGTGACACAGTCTAAAGCCAGTCCTATCTATCTCCCCAACCTATAAACCTTTAAGCCCTCTGTGACACGTGATATCGATTTGAAGGTTTGGGTGAGAACTTATACAGGGCTTCAGCCCGTCGCTCGCAAGCTTTAACCCTGGCAATGCTTTGACTTGATTTTCTAATATTTTTTCTATAGGCGCTGTCATGTAGACCCTACCAGTCG
>JALNYD010000131.1 GCA_023230025.1 Candidatus Cloacimonadota bacterium
CAGAAACCTTCCGTCCTTTGTTTCCGATCATTCAGCAATATACAGGGATCATGCCGGATGTTCGGATGATATCCTTACCGGTGGCAATTGGGCTCGCCATATTGATATCCCGCAAGGGCGCTTCCATCGGAGTAACGGCACTCTACGCGATCGTTGTAACTCTGGGAATCTCCCTGCTTTTGATCTTCTCCGGGAAGAGCATGCTGCCTGCGGATTACACCTTGGGTTTATTCAATACTGTGGAAAATCCCGATAGCTTCTTTCGCGTGTTTGCCATAGTATTCCCTGCTTTTACGGGGATGACAGCCGGAGTGGGTTTGTCCGGAGACCTGAAGAATCCCCGCAAGAGCATCCCTTTGGGGACACTATCTGCCACTCTGACCGGTCTGGTGGTGTATCTGATGTTGGTGATCAAAATCAGCCGCAGCGCCACTCCTGCAGATATGGCAGCAGATCAGTTTATCCTCAGCCGAATCTCGCTTTGGGGTCCCTCTGTGTTTATTGGCTTGGGAGCAGCTACACTGTCCTCTGCATTAGGTTCGATCCTGGTGGCTCCGCGCACCCTGCAAGCACTAAGTGCAGATCGCTTCTTTCCTTCTCAAAGATGGAATCAGTTGCTCAGCAAAGGTGTGGGAAAATCCAATGAGCCTGCCAATGCTACCTGGGTAACAGCCGTGATTATGATTGCGTTTGTGGCCATGGGGGATATCGACTTCGTGGCGCAGATCATCAGTATGTTTTTCATGATTACCTATGGCACGCTTTGCAGCATCAGTTTTTTGGAACACTTTGCGGGTAATCCCTCTTACCGCCCTACTTTCAAGACCAAGTGGTATGCCTCGCTTCTGGGAGCTGTGTCCTGCTTCCTGATGATGTTTATGATGCAACCAGTTTATGCTCTGGCTTCTTTTGGCATGATCGCCCTGATCTATACCTGGCTGAATAAAACCAAGAAGGGTGAACGCAACCTGGCCATGGTGTTTAGGGGTGTGCTCTTTCAAAGTACCCGCAGGCTGCAAATCGCCATCCAGAAACGCAGCAGCGAACCTGATATGTCAAATTGGCGTCCCTCAATCGTCGCCGTAACCGAGTTTTCGGAAGACCGCGTAGCGTCCTTTAACCTCCTGCGCTGGCTCAGCCATCACTACGGCTTTGGCTCCTATATCCACTATATCCGCGGCCCGCTAACCATAGCCACCAATAGCGAGGCCAAAAAGATCCTGCAGAACCTGATCTCCAAAGCTCATATCAGCGAAGCAGGATTCTATGTGGATACCATCGTGGCACCAACCTTCAAGACCGCAGTGGCTCAGATCGTGCAGATTCCCGGCATCACCGGTATGGAAAACAACAGTATCCTGTTCAATTTCTACAAGGATAATGCCGAAGAGATTGCCCCGATCATCGAAGGCTGCTATTTCACTGCCATCACAAACCTTAATGCCCTGATCCTGCGCAGTGGTACGCGGCACTTTGGCTTTCGCAGATTGATCGATATCTGGCTTACTAAAGGGGACTATCGCAATGCCAATCTGATGATCCTTTTGGCCTATATCCTGGTGGGACATCCGGAGTGGAAAGGCTGCCAGATCCGCGTCTTCGACGTGGTCGTAGATGGTTCTGCCGAAACCACGGACAGCCTGGAAGAGATGATTGCTTCAGGACGTTTGCCAATTTCTGCCAGCAATATCCAAAAGGTGAACAAACCAAGCGATAGAGAGTTTAGCGAGATCGTATCCCAAGGCTCTGTTGATGCGGATCTGATTATTCTGGGCCTGTCGCTCAAGAAAATGCGTAAAGATAACGGAGCCTTCCTGATGAACTTTAGTTGTGCACAGGATATGCTCTTTGTGCGAGCGGGTCAGAAAATCCTGATCTCCACAGATGAAAGCGAAGAAGACCTGGCTGAGAGCCTGGGCGAACATCACCCTCAGGAAACGAAAGCTGATCCCCCAAAACCTGACGCTTCAGAAAACAAATGAGGGAAAGCACTAAGCGCAGAAACGACGATATAGCGATGCCACATTGCCAATCAACATCAGATCGCTATGCTCTTCTGGCTTGACCAGAATGGGCTGATACTCCTCGTTGATGGGCAGCAATACCACCGTCTGACTCTTATGATCCAGTGTCATCATCTTCAACGTGATAGCTCCGTCAATGCGCACAGCACAGATCTTACCGGAGAGCTTTTCCCAATCATTACACTGATAGATCACCACGATGTCATCGTGATACAGCGATGGCTCCATGCTGTGTCCATTTACTCTTAGGGAAATGAAGTTGCCCGGCAGCCCGCGAATCTGACCCTTGCGAATGGATATCGTATCCGCCTGGGGAAGATTGCTCTCAACCGGCGGACCGGCTGCTATTTCGCCCACTACCGGGATGTCTATCACGGTGCTATCCACCAATTCCATCTTGGCAGAAGCAATTTCCTCCAGGGATTTATTCAGCATCTTCTGCAGCGTTTCCCAGCTTTTGCTGGTATTCTGGCTACGTTCCAGTTTGCTGTCCGAAAACATTGTGCCTTCTCCGGTGATCAACCAGTGCAAATCCACCTGGTAAAGCTGCCAGAGCTGAACCAGATTGTCCATCGAAGGGTTGATCTTTCCGCTTTCCATTTGGGATATAGCAGAGGGATTGATCCCAAGATCATTAGCCAAATCCATCTGACGCTTCTGCAAGGCCTGGCGAAGCTCTTTAAGTCTTTGGGCAAGCATATTCTACCTCCAGTACTTAATGGGGATTAGTAAATATAATCTCACAAAGCCATGATTTAAGTTTAGCTTAGCCTGTCAAGGAAAATAATCATTCAAACTCATATTTTGTTTTCTGTCTGCTCCCACCCAAACTCCGTTTCACTTTGCACTTGACAGATTCATGCCTGCCAGGAGCTTAGATAAAATGATTATTTTAGTAACAAGGAATATCGGATTTGATAGTTCGTTCAACACCAAAGATCAACATTGCAGCTTTGATTAAGCTGCTACAGAATAAGCGGATGCAATGCTTCCGCGCGCATATTCCCATTCTGATCGAGAAGAAGAACTTCATCGTGAAGACAGCCGATAGCAAGGAAGAATTGTTTGCTGCGCTTAAGTTACGTCATGATGTGTTTCTCACCGAACTGCTGAAGAAATCCAAGCGTTCCGGCATCGATAAGGACAGATTCGACAAGCTTTGTGATCATCTAATCATCATCGACAAGCGCAGCAACCAACTGATTGGCACATACCGTCTGCAATCATCCTTGCACACCAAGAAGTGGTACACAGCCACCGAGTTTCACATGAAGCAGATCAAGCGATTACCAGGAGTTAAGCTGGAACTGGGGCGTGCCTGCGTGCATCCTGATCACCGCAATGGGGTCACAATAGCCCTTTTGTGGGAGGGTATTTCGGCATACATCGAAGCCAGCGGCAGCAGCTATCTCTTCGGTTGTTCCAGCATCAAAACTATGGATCGGGACGAGATTCGAAACATCTATCACTACCTGCTGCAAAACGGGCATCTAAGCCACGAGCACAAAGTACGTCCGAGAGCCAGGTTCAAGGTTCCCGGAATGATGCAACATATAAAGACGATTCCGATCTATGACGATGAGCTTATTGAATTGGGCATAAAGGGCATGATCCCCTCGCTGCTGAATTCATACCTCAAAGTGGGCGCCAAGGTCTGTGGATCTCCAGCCCTGGATCGCAGCTTCAAGTGCATAGATTTTCTAACCCTGTTGGACGTAAACAGTCTGAACTCCTCCCGCATGCGCAAACCCCGGGATTGATCATCAATGCGTTCAATCAGATTTATATATCATCTATGGCTGGTTGCAGATTTCTTCATTGTGGCATATTGGATCCGCTTCACCACCTTTAATCCCGTTTTGCGCAGACAGCGATATGTAGCCAACACCAGCCGCATATCCCGAAAGTTTCTGAAGGCTTTTAGGATAAATCTGAATATTAAGAATGAACAGGCTTTGCGCGCCCTGAAGGACTCCCCCTATCTTCTGGTGGCAAATCACACTTCCTATCTGGATGTAATCCTATTGGCCAGTCTGGAGAATCTCTCCTTCATCACATCAGTGGAGATGGGCAACAACTATTTCCTGGGTCCAATCACCCGCATGGGTGGTTCTCTGTTCACAAACCGCAAGAAGCCGGTGAGTCTGAAGAAGGAAATCGAAAACTTCAGTAGGGCCATCGATAATGGATTCAAGGTTGTGCTCTTCGCAGAGGGCACTTCCACGAATGGTGTAACCGTAAAAGCCTTTCGCAGTTCATTGTTTCAAATTGCTGTAAACACTTCCTGTCCGATCCTTCCTGTGTGCATCAAATATAAATCTCTTGATTCACAGCCGATTAGCCCCGATAACCGGGATCTGATTTATTGGTATGGAGAAATGGATTTTGCCCCGCATTTCATGAAGCTCTTAGATCGCCGGATTGGCGCAGAAATCGAGATCTTAGACTCCGTAGTCCAGATTGAAGGAAAAACGCGAGCAGAGCTCTCTAATGAGGTTTTCCAGAGAATTCATCAGTGCTATCATGCCGAAGCCCAAAAATAATCCTTGACTCAATATCTTACTCCGCACAGCATAGCCGGAGATTGATATTCATATTATAACTAATAAAGGAGAAAAGATGTCTCAGAAAGAACAACATCGGATCAACCTGGGTCCTCTGAATTACCTACTCCTGGTGATAGCAGCAATTATTCTGGTTTTGGGGTATTTTGTAATGTCTCTGAACGAAATTACCATTTCGCCCGTGCTGCTGCTGCTGGCGTATGTGGTGATCATTCCCATTGCGCTGCTCATCCCGGGGAAAAAGAAAGACTAAATGCCCCTCTTATCCGATTCAGCCCTGGCTCAGCTAAGCAAATTGCAACTTACAGCCAAGCAGATAGTTGAAGGCTTTTTGGTGGGCTTGCACAAGTCCCCATACCATGGTTTCAGTGTGGAGTTTGCCGATCACAGGCAATACAATCCCGGCGAATCCTTGCGTAATGTGGATTGGAAGATTGTCGCCAAAACCGAGCGCTACTATGTAAAGCGTTATGAGGAAGAAACCAATTTGCGCGGCTATATCCTCCTCGATCATAGCAAATCCATGTTCTATGCCTCCGGATCCAAGACCAAGATCGACTATGCAAAAGAGCTTGCAGCATCCTTGGCCTGGTTGATGATTGGTCAGAAGGATGCCGCTGGTTTGATCTGTTTCAACAACCGGATTACCTCCACTTTACCACCAAAAGCTTATCGATCATATACTGCACAGATCTTTAAAGCCCTGCTTGAACTAAAGGCCGAAGATAAGACGGATATCCTGACCCCACTGCATAAGATCGCCGAAGGATTGAAGAAACGCGGGCTGATTATCCTGATCTCGGATCTGATGGAAGAACCGGAGAAGATTCTTGCCGCCTTAAAACACTTCCGCAGTCATCGTCATGAAGTGCTGGTGTTTCACCTGTTTGATCCGCAGGAAGCTGAGTTTGAGTTCAAAAGAGAAACCGAATTCATCGATAGTGAAAGCGGAGAGAAGATAATCGTGAATCCCTGGCAGATCCGTCGGGAATACCGGGAATACTACAGCACTTTTTATCAGGATTTGAAGAATGCCTGCCACCAATATCAGATCGAGTACAATCCTGTAAGCATCGACGAACCCATAGACAAGCTCTTGCTAAGGTATCTGATCAAGCGCAAGAAGGGACTTTAAGTGCGAATTATTGAGGATAGCCAGGTTCTAGAAGCTCTTAGCTCTGCGATCCAAAAGATCACCTATCACTGTGATCCGAGGATTACCGAGCAGATCGGGAGAGCTCTGGAGCAAGATCCCGATGAATATGCCCGGGATGTGTATCAGGCAATTCTGCAGAATCATCAAATTTCCGCCACTGATCAGATCCCGCTGTGCCAGGATACCGGCAGCACAGTGATCTTTGCCGAGCTTGGCAACGAAGTGCTGATCTGCGGAAACACCTTGCAAGAGATTGCTGATCAGGCAGCCGCTCAAGCCGCCCAGAGCTGTCCACTGCGCGCCAGTATTGTCAGCGATCCCTTGTTTAAGCGTATCAACAGCACCAATAACAGTCCGGCAATTCTACATATCCAGCAGGTGAGAGGGGATAGACTTAAGCTTTGCGTTACGCAGAAAGGTGGGGGAGCCGAAAACATGAGTTTCCTGACCATGTTCACACCTGCCACGCCGCTGGAGGACATTAGAGAAAGCATCATCCAGAGCATCATCGACACCGGATCAAGAGCTTGTCCGCCACTGGTGATCGGCATTGGCATTGGGGGTAACTTTGAACGATGCGCAGTTTTGGCTAAACGTGCTTTACTTGAAGAGCTGGGGCGAGCCAATCCAATCGCAGAGTATGCGGATTTGGAGAGAGACATTTTGCAGGAACTTAATTCCAGGGGTTGTGGCGCTCAGGGCATGGGAGGAATATTAACCGCCATCGCAGTACATATTCTGCAAGAGCCCTGCCACATTGCCAGTCTGCCGATTGCCGTAAATATTCAATGTCACGTGCACCGGCATATCGAAGTGGAGCTCTGAGCATGCGGCAGATATCCCTGAACTTGCCTTTAGACGATAGACAAATCTCTGACCTGGCAATGGGAGATAAGATCCTCCTGAGTGGTGAAATCTACAGTGCCCGCGACCAGGCCCATAAGAGGCTGATTCAGATACTGAACAATCACCAACCTATGCCCATAGATTTGGCAAAAACTGCTATCTTCTATTGTGGGCCAAGTCCCAGACGACCAGGGCAGATCTGTGGAGCAATCGGACCGACCACCAGCTACCGCATGGATGCTTTAACCGAGCCACTCTTGCATGAGGGTTTGAAGGTAATGATCGGGAAAGGGGAGCGCAGTCCGGAGATCGGGAAGTTGATCAGGGAATATGGAGCGGTATATCTGACGACCTTTGGAGGAATCTCGGCTGTACTGAGTCGCTGTATTGTTTCATGTGAAACATTCCTCTGGCCTGAACTGGGTGCGGAAGCGGTTTATCGCATGGTTGTGGATAAGCTACCTTGTTATGTGGCAATTAAATAGCGTACTTTATTCCGCTCTGTTGCCCGGTTTGATTTAAGCCCAGAATAATGATTCTCCGATCTCTAGCCCCTTGGTTCACCCCTATTTCAGCACTACATCACCCCATGATTCGCCCATGCCATGTGGAAATTATGGGGTGATGTAGTGCTGAACATAGCTTGAACCGGGGAGGAAGGAGAAGGTTTTGGTGAAGGGTGAATGGTGAACAGTGAACGGTGAACGGTGAACAGTGAACGGTGAAGGGTGATGCATGAAAGCTGCTTGAACTCCAATCCTTCGGATAGAAGTCCA
>JALNYD010000132.1 GCA_023230025.1 Candidatus Cloacimonadota bacterium
GGCGTCCTGCCCATGTGTTCAAACCTGGCTACCACGGGTTGCTTCACGCCCATCTTTTGGGCCAGTGCTTCCTGAGTCATCCTCAGTTTAACTCTTTTCACAGAGAGATCAGCTACGATATCGATCAGGTCCTGTTTCCACTTAGGAATCGAGGAGAAATCTATGTCCAGTTCTTTCGCTGACTCATTATGTTTGCGCAGCTTTACCTTTTTTGAATTTGCCATCTCTCCTCCCTTTTTTTCGCTTCTTACGGCTCTTATTTTTGGCTTCCTTGGGCTCGTTATCCTTGTCAACAACATCAGTGATCCATATAGTGTAACAATCTCCACCTAATGTAAAGAAGACTCTTAAAACTCCTTTCTCACTGTGTGGTGGTATGCGAAATTCGAACCTTTCTTCTTTACCAATACGCTTTATTCGCTTACTCTGATCACTCTTGGCAAGCTCTTCCTTCATGTAAACCTCGAAGTCTTCCCAATTCATACTTTTCACCTTTCTATACTCAAAGCGTAGCTGCCTATAAAGATCTGGATGAGTCTTCTGATACTCTATCTCTTCAAGCCGAACTTCTTCTGATGAGTATCTGATCTTCATCATACAAAGACAAGATATAGCCAACTGGCTATAAAGTCAAGCTCAAATTTCGCTCTGCGAAAGTTTGAAATCGCTAACAGCTTATTATTCATAGTGCTAGCCACCTAAAATTAATCCAGATAGTACCCGCGTATCGTGCATGACTCAAAAACTATCCAAGTGTTTTCTGGTTCCAGTAATGCTCTTCTGCTCATATGCATACGCCAAATCCCCATCCTTCAACAGGAAAGAAACAAGACCCCCATCTTATAGGAATTTGGCTGCGGTTGGACGCTATTAAGCTGGAGAGATTGCATTTAAAATGATTATTCATCATGTATCCCTATTATATCACCAATGACCATAGGCTCGCATTGTAACAGAGTCATTGCGTCTTTGTACAATTTCCATACTTCTTCTAAGTTGAGTTTGTCTGTCCAAGAAAATGAGGGTTTATCGACTTTGGTAGAATCCTTATCAGAGGTCTTCGCTTTAACACATGGATATCGGAACTTCTGAGATTGTTTATCAATGTAAGATAATCCGGGGAAAAATGGGTTGTCTTTTCCTGATATCAATTCTTCTAAGCTTCGTTTCAAAGCATCTGCATCAAAATCTGAGCGATTGATACCCTCCTTATCGCAGTGTTCAATAAACTCATTCCTGAGATCTAGGTATTGACCTTTTAATTCTCTAAGTTTATGTGTGTTTTCTTTCGAGGGAGATTTTTTCAATGTTCGTTGTAGATCATAAATGCATAGCTTAAGTCCTAACTCTATGGAATGGGATACAAGGTACATCAGAGGGTGGACAAGAGTATCAACACAGTATGATCCATCTCCAACTGACTTGAACAGAATATCAGCCGCACGGACATACTGATCTAAATAGCTTTGCCACGGATAGATCATTCTTCCTGGATGGGCAGTAATCAAGCGCTTCGAACAAAAAGTACTACCTTGCATAATATGACTCCTTCATACTATATTCTAAACATTGTTAAGTGACAGGTTACCCAACTGCTCAATCGTCATCCGGTCAAAATCCTGCGCGGAAAGACCAAAAGAGGCCAACACACTATCCATATCCGGATCAATCAACTTGGCTTCTGAATAATCAAGCTCATATAGCTTGTAAACCATGAGATCGATTTGGGATTCGAGTTGTTGGGTATTTTTGCCACTATGTCTACTTTTTAAGATATTCTCAACTAATCTGTGAAAAGACATCTTAGTTTGATGGTTTGGGTTAGCAATTGGCAGCAGTTGCATGTATTGATTTAACCATCTAATTCCCTTGTCTCCAAGTCCAATGGAATAGTATTTCTTAAAAGTATACTCGATAAATGTCGAGTTAAGTATTGAGACCAAATATTTCAAGTCATTACCCGTTATTAGATAAGCAGTGTTAGAGACAAAAACCGAAGGTATTTGAGCATAAGTAAAACTGGAACCTTGAGTCAGTTCTTGATACACCACCTTCTCTTTTTCGAATTCTTCATAGTATGTTGCAGCACAGCGTTGTAGCGCATACCATTCATATCTGATACCAGTTTCAGCTTTGTTACGAGCCGAGAGTTGATCCTTGAACTTAAGCAAATGCTCATAGATAGCCGGGTATTGCACGGAAAATTCATGCTCTGCTTTCTCTGATGCCCCTGTAATGGACGGATCTCTATGTAGCGGAAAATGCCAGGGAATAAAGAGCAACCACAGGTCCGCAAACTCAGCTTTATAGCGTTTGATATCGCGTCCTCTGAGGATGGGTTTGATGATCTCAGCCGAGCGGGGATCAGCGGCGATGAGTTCATCTTTTTTGGCCCCGGAGATGATGAAGGCTTCGTTGTATCCGGTTTTAATGCCGTAGTTGATGGACACATCCCAATCCTTGAGTGGGGTGCCGATGCGTTCGATCTTGGCTTTGAGCTTTTGGGCTGCGTCGTCTGCGATGATCCAGCTCTCGGCACTGAAGGCAGGCAGGGGGATTCCATGCTCTGCCACATATTTGGTGATGCTATCGCCCTTATGAAAGTCCTTTTTGATGCTGCATGCTCTGCCGTCAGGCTTGCCGGGCGCAGAGTTTTGCGTTAGCAGGATATTGGTATCCACTGTGGCAGAATCAAAGACCTTGAAGCCGCCAAAATCGATCAGGATCCTGGCTTGGGTGGTTTCTGCCAGATACTTACGCAGGGATTTGCCATAATTTGCGCGCATCCATTTGTTTGAGGTGATATAGCATAAAACACCCCCATGGCTCAGGAGTTGAACCCCTCGCTCATAAAAGAGGCAATACATATCTCCGCTGCGCTCAAAGCTTTGGTATTTACAGTCCTTGTAGAGATCGGCAAATTTGCGCTTATCGTCCAGGTCTTTAGTCAATTGGATATAAGGCGGATTGCCGATCACGATATCAAAGCCCTCTTTGATGCCAAACATCCATTTGGGTTCAAACCAGGAGGAGGCTTTGTCGGAGAAGGGATCCCAAGTCAGCAGTTTATAAAGGTAGGAATCTTTGGGGGCTTTAGCTTTTACCTGCTGCGGGCTTTCATCAAACAAGCTGCTTTGCTGATATGGTGTTTGGATCAGGCTATCCATCAGGTCTTGGTTCAGAGCGGCGAAGTCTTTCTTGATCAGCTCTTTTTCCTGGGCGCTATGGGCATGGAAAAATCGTTCGCGAATGTCGTCAAAATCCGCCAGAAATTTTTGATTACGGACGATGGTTTCGCCTTTGTCTCCCAAGGGGATGAGGCTATTTGCGCACACGAACTTAAAAGAGAGATTGGGCAGGGGATGGATGTTTTTGTTCTCCACATCTTCGATCACGCTTTCATCCACGATCAGCGAGAGGAAAAGCCTCAGCTTGGATATCTCAGTGGCAATGGGCTGGATATCCACGCCGTAAATGGCGTTTTGAATGATACCCATTTTGTGCTGGTATTGCCAGTTTTCATCCATCATTTTTTCTTCCAGGGCATCACGCACCAGTCTGATGGGAATCTTCTTCAGTTGACTTTTCACCCACTGGGTGGAATACGGGTCCACTTTTTGGAGGATGAGCAGCATTTTTTGCAGGATGCCGATGGGGAATGCTCCGGATCCACAGGCGGGATCCAGCACCTTGATTTCGTCCAGAGCTTCCAGCACAGCGAGGTTTTGGGCTTTATCAAATCCGGTTTCTTCAATGTTATAATCCAGCAAGTCACGCAAGGCATCCTCATCAATATCCGTTTTACTCTTCAGATATTGGATCAGGGCTTCATCCACCATGTATTCCACGATGGCGCGGGGTGTATAGAAGCTGCCAGAAGCTTTGCGGGCGGTCTCTCCGGTGTCCGGATTCAGCTCTGCCAGGAGGTTCTCAAAGATTCGTCCCAGCATTTCGGGATCCACACTCAGGTCGATATCGATGGAGGTATTTTCATCTATGGTGAAGTTATATGTTTCAAGGATAGCAAAGAGATCCTTAAACCACTGATCCGGGATCTTGAGATGCCAGGCTGGCTGAGCCGGCTTCTGGGGGCTGGAAGCGATGTAATAATCCTTATGCAGAGTGGGGTCAAAGAGCCCACCATTGAGAAAGGGAATAGCGTCGTAAAGGGGAGAACGAAAGGCCTGATGCCGATTTTCCAGAGGCGTATTGAGCACTTCAAAAAATAGCGGCTCCAAGATATTGTGGTAATAGGATTCACAGATAGCCTCGCTGGAAAGCGCCTCAGAAGGGATGATGGGATTGCCCTTATCCGAAAGCTTTTTCTTCAGAAACCAGCAAAAGACCAAACGCCCGATCAAGCGCACGCCAAATTCCTGCATTGTCTTAGCATCGCTGGTGTCCGGAAGCTTCAACATAGATTCGTAATCCACATCTTTGCCGCCTTGCTTTAGCTTGCCTCCCACCAAGCGGTAGAACATGCTTTGGATTTCTTGGTAAAACACCTTGTTTACCACTTCCACAGAGAATCTATCTTCCAGATCTTCAAAATCCCTAATGCGGCCTTTGTCGAACAAGAAGCTTTCCGGAGTCCGGGTTTTGGCATTTTCTCCCAGATAGAATGAGAAGCGTTTGGGATTGGAGAATTTGTATTTGACGCTACTGCCTTCGAGCTCCAGCTTGAGCGTGATCAGGGAAAAGCGGTAGTTACGGGAATTATCTGAGACAAAGAAGAACAGAGCTTTTTCCCGATTTAGCCTTGCCATGAGGCGGAAGGCATCTCGGGAGACCCCGATGCGGGGGTCATTTTCAGATCCATGCGAGATCTCGATGATCGCCAGATCGTCAAGAGACTTGCAATCTCCGATCCAATATGCTTGGGGCTTGATGTATTTGGATTTGAAGTCAATATTGATAGCCTGTTTTTTGAGCTTGAAGTCGTTTGGCAAAAATCTTGTCTGCAGAAAGTCTATCCATTCTTCACGTTTATATCCGGAATCCAAGAGCTGGTTCATGATCTCTCCTATATCAATTCTTCAGCCAAGATCAAGGTCTCGGCACCCTCATCAATCTTACGGGCTGAGCTGATGATCTTGTGTAGATAGTCGTGTGGGACCAGCCTCATGAGCTTTTCTATGTCCTTGATGAGGCTATCTTTGTGGATATCTTTGATAATGTGGTATACACCATCAGGCAGGGAATTTAGCTCTTTGCCCACGAAGAGCAGATCCTGCAAGTAGTCCCTAAAAGGGCTATCCTCTTTGAGGATGGCTTTGATCTTGTTTATATATTCTGCCCTTTTTCCACTCGGGGGACTGATATCCGGGGATACATACATGTTTGCTTTGGCATTCTGATATATGCGATCAAAGGCGTCCGAGCTTTCTTGAGGCTTTTCAAGAGGCTCAGCCCGAAAGAGGCTCAAAGCTTCTTCGGGGCTGAGAGCTTGGGAATGGGTGGCATCAATGCCGAGGCGGAAGCTAAAGTCTTCTCCTTTTTTGCCAAAGACGATCACTCCGGATTGATCTTTCTGGACGCTACGGCGCATTCTGCTGCGCAGCGGGATCTCGCGAGCTTTGTTGAGTAGCTCTTTTTTGCCGCTGCGGATCTGAGCGTATTCATTGATAAATTTCGCGTCCCAAGATTCCGCTTCTTGGTTTTCCATGGCATTTTTATATTGCTCATGGTAATATGAGATCAGCTTTTCATCACTGGTGAGCACCTTGGTGTCTTCTCCCAGAAGCTCATCTATCATTGCTTTTTTGAGAGTGGATATCTCTTTTGTGCGGATATGACCTTCACCGATATCGGTGGGGAAGTAGTTGTAGATAAATAGCTTGTCAAAGAGCATCTTGCCGATGCGATTGATGCGTCCCACTCTTTGGATCACCCGGGTGGGGTTGTAGGGAATGTCGTAGTTAAAAACCGTTCCTGCCCGGTTCAGGTTGATGCCTTCGGAGAGGGCATCGGTGGAGATGATGACGTCAAAGTCGTTCTTTTGAATCATGGAAGACGCATCGAAATTCTCTTTGATTACTTTTCTTAACTTGGGAGATTCAGAGCTGGAGTAGTAGATGGCGCGGATCTCGGGATCCTTAACGAGATTTTTATGTACATATGAAGCAGTGTCTGTATATTCGCTAAACATCACGATCTTGCGTCTGGGATCTTCTAAGAGCTGGCGCTTGATCTCTTCTTTGAAGCTTTCCAGCTTGGGATCTTTGGGGATGCCATTTGCAAACCACTCTTGATGAATCCTATCAAGCAGCTTGATATCATGCTCCAGATGGATGATAAAGCTTTCTTTGAGATCGCTCGTGGGGATGAAGACCAAGCCTTTTTGATAGTGTTTCTTTAGCTCACTATCAAAGGAATATGAGTCGATCTCGGCGATGAGTTCGTCTCCCAAAGCATCCAGAAGCTCATCCGCTGAAGGGAGCTGTCCCTTTTTGTAGATGGGCACTTTGCCCAGCTTATGGTAGTAGTCTCGGATGGCCTCCATGGAGCCTTTCATGGATTCCAAGGTCTTTTTGAAGGCATTGACCGAGCTCTCAAAGCGACTCACCAAGAGTCTTTGCATGAACTTCGCCAAGTTTGCCTGGGCAACCCCGATGGAGTCTATGTCAGCATATTCATTCGTGATCATTTGTTTGAACTTTTGCAGATCTATGATGTAATTTGCCGGTTTGTAGCGGGCTCCGATAAAGCCGATCTCATCGCTAAGGGTGAAGCTGTCGGGACATGCCTCTTTGCTGTTTTGTGCGATCAACTTGAGGGTCCTAAGATATTGCTCTGCCAGATCCCCAAGAGGGTATTCTTTGAGAATGGGTGGATCAGCAAAGACATAGCTTATGCCCTGCTTCTCAAGGTCATTGCGGTAGGCATCGATCTTTTCAAGATCTAGGCGTGATCTGCGAATCACCACCGGATCTAGGATGATGCGGATGTTCCTGGCAATCTCGTTTACCTTCTCATGCTGCTCTTTTTTGCTGATCGTCTTCTTGTTTCGTTTGCGGTTTAGATCCTTATATTCCTTTACGGCTGATGCAAAGTGATAGCTGAGGTTGTCAACTGTGCGGATTGTGGATTTTGAGGGAATCTGAAAGAGCTTGATCATGGCAAAGACATCCTGTGGACGGTTGTTAAATGGAGTGGCAGTCAATAGCATCACCTTGTTTCCTTGACAGAGCCGATGCAGGAGGATGTAGATGTCATTTGTCTCATTGCGGTATTTATGAGCTTCGTCCACGATGATCACAAACTCATCATTGGGGAATTGCTCGACGAAATCTAGGGCTTTGTGGATGGAGCCAGAGCCAAAGACA
>JALNYD010000133.1 GCA_023230025.1 Candidatus Cloacimonadota bacterium
CTCCGCATCAGTCAGCTTGTCCTGGCTAGTTCTGCCTATATAGAGAATGTCCACCGTGGCTCTATCTGCCACCGAGTCATTCATCTTATACACATCGATGAAGCTGCCAAAGCGTTCATGAGTTTTTTGCTTATGCCGTTCTGTGAGTAACGGGGTTCCGGTAAAAGCGATCTTGACCGCATTCGGAAAAGCCAGGAACAGGTTATCGCCCATCTCGCCACCCTGATCCTGATGTGCTTCATCAATCAACAGCAGTATCCGCTCACTGGTATTCAGCTCCGGAAACTCCTCATACTTCGGCACAATCCCCGCTGTCAATAGCGATTCTGCAGACACTGATCCACTGATCAGGAACTTGTGCAGCATCACCATATTCAGATTTGAACTGGTGTTCTTCAGCTTATCCAGATCCCTTTTGTGCTCAATCAACGTGAGGCTTTCTCCCGTATAGGTCACGGTGTGGGATAGCTGATCTTCCAAGTCCAGCCGATCATTGACCATGATCACTTTGTAATCCTTCAGATCATCCGTATCCCGCAGTTTCTTGATCAGGAATACCATAGTTAGGGACTTCCCCGAGCCTTGTGTATGCCAGATAACTCCACTGCGTTCAAAGGGTGTCTTTCCGATTCTGAGACGTTCGAGGATTTTCCCTACAGCACGGTATTGCTGATACCTGCAGACGATCTTGACCTTCTCGCCTCTCTTGATCTCCATGTATAGGGTGAAGTTCTTCAAGATATCCAGTATGATAGCTTTGTTCAGCATCCCATGGATCATCACTTCCTGGCGCTGCTCATCCGGAGATATGGAGATAGTTTTGTACTCCTCCGGGAAGATATCTTTCCAGTTCAGATAGTGGTCAAATTCGCCTGTGATGGTGCCAAATCTGGCTTCATTGCCATGAGTGACGATGTTGAAGAGATTGCAATGGAAAAGCCGCTCTTCGCCTTCCTTGATGCCATAATCATCCACTCTCAGGTTTGCATAGCGGTTGATCTGGATAAATGCTTCACTCAAGGGCTGAGCCACATCCATATCCTTGCATTCCACTACCACGATCGGCAAGCCATTGATAATCAGTACAATGTCCGGAATGATCGCAGCTCTGCTGGCTCCTGGAGTCTCGATCTTGAATTGATTGATGGCTATGAAGCTATTGCGCTCAGGATGGGCAAAATCAATCAACCTCACCGTGGGGTTTTGCTCTCCAGTCAGCGTATTCTGATCCACTGTTGTATTACGGGTCAGAAGCTCATATACAGCCTGATTTGCCTTGAGCAAGTCCATGCCGGGGTGCATGGTAAGCTCGCTAAGCACCGCATCAAGTTGTTTATCAGTTAGCCAGCTTCTGCCGTCCTCAGTCAGGTTGATTCGTTTCAGAGCTGCCCGGAATTCGTTCTCAAGGATATACTCTCTGAAACTTTCTCTCCTGCTGATGCTTGGATCATAGGGAGTAAACCCCGTTCCCTGATCTATTACCTCCCAACCAAGCTGCTGCAGCTTATCCAGGAAGGGACGTTCAACGCTATTATATTCGGACATTATTCCTCACCAGTTTATATCTTCCAAACCTCAAAAGCCAGAGTAATCAGTAACTGTTGTCTCTCGTCAATGGTTGCGGCATTCCAATCAGGAAAAACCTTCAGGAATTGGTTTATCCTGTTCACTGATGATTGAGTACCAATGGTTGGCATCTCCACCAAGCTTCGAGTGAAGTACAGCCCGCTTGCTCTGTATTGAGCACACTTATTCTCGTACTTGTCATTGCTGGCTACGATATTTGCAGTCTTTTCAAGCAGAGTCAAGTTCCCAAGCTTTATCTTATACTGATCATAATCCTTACCAGGATTCTTCAATATGAAGTCCGCTCTCAATTCATTTTCCGGATTGTCGGGTAAAATATGCTCAATCTCATGCCCCGAATAGTCTCTGAGAGTTCTTTTATCGTTTATACCTGTAAAGCTCAGCTCAACAAACTGTGTCAGTTTAGCCAAGAGGTATTTGGTTCTGTAGTATTGAAGTGTGCCCAGTGCGTAAGTCCCCAGGAATGCTGCCAGTTCAGTTTGTTTCGCTTGAACATTAGGGACAAAATGTTTATCAATAAACTCATCCAACGCTGTCTTCTGGCTATCAGGATCTGTGAGTTTGGTAATATCCCTCAGTTCCCCCACCCACAGTGCAAAGTATCTTTCCAGTTCTTTGGTAGGTGTCTTGGTAAAGATGTAATAGAATAAGAAGATCTCAAGCTTCTTCACGAAATGGTTGAATAGATCAATCGGCAGTGATCTAACTGCAAGCATAAGAATGTAGTGCAAGCTGAAAGCGCCTCCGCAAAGCATTCTCAGGTTATCTGTATAAACGTTATCTTTACCATCTTTATCCTTGCCGTCTATGTATGCCAAATAGCACTTCAGATTGTCAATCAGATGCTTAACGAAAGCAAAGGGATCTTTCTTGTATCCGCAAAGAGAGGCATTCTTTTCATCTACCAGCCAATCATAAATCTCATCTTCTCTGAGAATGTAGTCTTTCCTGCTGTTATCAATGGGATAGTTCGACATCAGATAATAGCGCAGAAAGCGTAGTGGTTTTTCCTGTCTTTCCTCAAGCGGTTTCGTGATCTTCTTCCATTCATCTTTGAGCTTGGAGAACTCATCTGCATCCGCTTGTCTGAAGATCAGGTTCTTCATCAAGTCCATCGGATTCAAGCCAATGCCTCTTTCATTGATTGTCTCGAATATCTTCAAGGCACTGCTGATCTCTGTGGATATCTGAATAAATACAACCCGATTGGCGAGGTATGCCCAGAACTTGAGCAGTTTGTCTGTTTCGGGAAAGTTATCATTCAGATAGTCATACACCGTTCCATAGGCATTCACGATATTCTTGAGTGCTCCAAAAGTGTTAATTCCCGATGCCTTGATTGCTTTCTCAGTGGTTAAAGAGTCTTTGTTTTTTTTGATGATGCACTGAATGATCTCGAAGGCACCATCATACCTTGGCTCAAGCTTTAGTATCTTCTTTGTTTTTCCGGTTTCTAAAACCTTGCTTGATGATATCAGGCTATTGATTTCATTCTCTTCACCTCTAAGGTCAAACAGTGCTTTCATCGCACAAAGGATCAGATAGAAAGTAGTAAGCCGTTGCTGTCCGTCTATCACGTCAAATTGATTGTTTGATTCTCTTGGAGTCACTATTATGGTTCCCACAAAGTATTCAGTTTTGCTGTTTCCGTCCATCTCATCGACAATATCATCCAATAGCCGGACCACTTCCTTCTCTTGCCATACATATTCCCTCTGATAATCAGGGACATTGTAAAAACACTCATTAAACGCCTGATAGATTGTGTACTTGTGATTCTCGATTTTAGACATTATCTGTTCTCCACTTTATCATGATTTAGATTTACTCTTACTTTACCAGACAATAGGTCTGCCATAAGACCCTGCTTGAGCTTCAGACTTTTCTTCAACTGATTGTATTCAGCCTCTATTGTCGAATCTATAGATTTTAGCAATCTCACTATCAATGCTTGTTCATGCTGATCCTTAGCATACTTGATCAGAACAGCTTCCAGATACTTTGGGCTAACATTAGGTTGAGCACTGCTGGGGCAGTTATCAAGTATAGATTTTTGATACGAATCATCAGATACAATCTGATACACATAGTCAATAGATGTATTATCTTGGGGTTCAAACAACCCCACTCGTTGGTTCAATAAAGCTGGTAATGACTCTCGTTTTACCAATCCGACTTTGCCGGTAGTTGCTCCCGATAAAGCTATCAGAAGATCACCCAATTTTAATTCATATTCTTGTGTAGATAGATTGGGAGTTATAAAAACGTCATTCTCAAGGTTTTTAACCGTGTATTCTTGTATGTTCGAAATTCGAATTAACCTGTATCCATTAGACCCAAATTCTGAAGACTTAAATGAGTACCCCGCCTTTACCTTACATATATCACCAAATCTACCAGCTTCCCACTCCTTCGGTATCCATCCCAATTCTGATTCTTTATAGAGTTCCGGAGCTTCTTCAAACGTGGGTCGCAACTTGCCAGTTTGAGTGTCAATACCTCTGGTGAAAAGGTCCTGCATCATCCCGGCTTTGATTGCTTTGTACTTCTCAATCGCAGCTTCGGTCTTTTCAATCACTTTATCAATAGTGCTAAGGATGGTAGCTATTTTACGTTGAACCTCAATAGACTTTGGGTATCTCACAAGTAATCCGTTAACATCTGCCAAACTAAAGTTAGCTTGAGCAGCTTGCACATTGATTCTTCTCACTTGTTGTTTTACATAATCACTAGTTAGATAGTACTTCAAGTAGAGTCTGTCAATTTCGTGTTTATCCTTAACTCTAATTAGAGCTAGAGCTTGATTAATATTGGCAGGAATAAACTCACCACCGACCAATGTAACTCTACCTAATACTCCAGCAATAGAAAAAAGAACATCACCGCTAATTAACTGCGACCTTTTTAGCAAACTATGAGTATCATGATCAATGAAAGCAAGAGAGTCCCTAATAATCCTGCCTGAATCAGTGATGCTTTCTGCCTTGATGAAGTTAATCCCACTTTCCTGAAATGATCTTCCTAAGGACATTGGTGTAGTACCCTTTGTAATCAGAATAACATGCTGCCCTAAGTCATTATGTTTCCACTCACTCATACCCGAGTTCCTTGAGATAGCCTGCTAATTCTGATGCTGCTTCGTCTCTTTCTTTTAGTATACTATGCAAGGGCTGATCATACTTCTCCCACAAGCTTTCCAGGGCTGCTCGGAATTTTCTGCTGTACTGGATTAGGTAATCATTCACTTTTGCGTAGAGAGTCTTTTCCCAACGTGCCAGGATCAGGACTTCTGCTTCAGCTTCGCTGATCTTGGTTCTTGCCTGTTCCACAAGTTGTTCTTTGAGGTCTTTTATTTCTTTAATCTTCTTGCGGTTTTCTTTCAGTTCCTTATCCAACTCCTGATGCTTGGCAATCCGCTTATCCTGATCTTCAATCCTTGCTATAAGTTGCTTCTCTTGGGGGAGTTGTGCGTCAATCTGCATCTGGATATCCAAAGATGACTCACCACTTTTCTTGAGTGCCTTGATTTGCTTTTCCTTGTTCTTGATATCCTTACTGAGCTCTTTGAGTTCTCCACCCATGGCTTTGATAGCAGCCTTTACCTGTGACAGTTCATCCTTGGGAAAGACTTCATAATCGTCCTCAGACCAAGTGCCTTCATCAAGCTCGTTTACTTCTGCAAAGAGTGCTTCCAGTTCATCCCGACGGGCTTCGCATTCATTCAACTCTTTTATCACATCGGGGAATTGACTTTGTAGAATCTCTTCATCTGGTATCAGTTCTGCATTCCAACCACTGGCTGCCACGCTGCGCAGATCATTAAAGATTTCGTTCCAGAATCCTGCAAACGCACCCCGGCATTTAAACTCGTCGAGGATGCCTAAAGAGCCGATCTTTGCAGTGATCGTGGCAGAGAAAGCATGATAGAGGTCATACACATTACGCTCAGTGGGCAAGGCTTCCAGTTTTGGTTGGTGTTCATCCCACCATAGTTTCAACGCACTCATGTATGTATCGTGTTTGCTAAATATAGTGTCTGCATCATCAAGAAAGCCTTTGATGGCTTCTTTATCCTTGATTATCTGGTTAAACTTCAAGTATCTGCCTCTATCATCGCTAAAGAGCTGCTCTCTAAGTCCTGGATAGTTTTCCCAGTAGTGCTGCAAGGCTTCCACTTCGGAAACCGGGAAACCACCTTGTAAATGTGCTTTTACGTCATGAGGTTCTGCAGGATCACTGTTATCCACATAACGGCGAATATTGCAGTTATAGTCCTCTGCCTCCAGTTCTTCATGTTTCACCAGACGGCTGTATGCTTCAAGTTCACGTTTGTTACGGTAAACGTAGCTGATCTTTTCGATATCTTCCGGACGCAGGATGTTCTGAACCTTGCCGACCTTGTACTCATGATCCGCATTGATAAACAGCACTTCTTTACGAGTGGCTGAGGCATTGCGGTTAATAACCAATATGCAGGCAGGGATGCCTGTGCCATAGAACAGAGCAGGGGGCAAGCCAATAATAACTTCCAGAAACCCTTCTTTTATCAGCCATTCTCGCATCCTGCGCTCTTCTCCACCTCTGAATAGAACTCCATGGGGCATGATCACAGCCAGGCGTCCGGTGGATTTGAGGGTACTGAACATATGCTGCACAAACATGAAGTCAGCTTTACTCTTAGTTGGCATCCAGAAGCGGTAACGTTCCTTGAACTTCATCCCATCCGTGGAGTAGTTTTGCGAGAAGGGAGGATTGGCGATCACAATATCAAAACGCTTCAGCTCTCCACCTTCCACATGCTTTGGTTCCATCAGGGTGTCACCATTTTCTATCTGAGCATCCAGGATATTGTGAAAGAGCATGTTGAGCTTACACAAGCCCCATGTGGTACCGTTCTTCTCCTGACCGTAAAGCGTAAGCTTGCGGGCAGAGCCATATTTGCTTTCAACATGGTTGAATGATTCAATCAGCATACCGCCAGAACCGACAGCAGGATCGCAGATCTCAGCGTCTTCTGCCGGGTCCAGAATATTCACCAATAGCTTTACCACAGTCCTGGGAGTATAGAATTCACCGCCTTTCTTGCCTGCACTATCGGCAAAGTACTTGATCAGGTATTCATAGGCAGAGCCCAGAAGATCAGGAAACTCCAGATTATCATCTGTGAGCACAACCTTGTCGAAGTGAGTGATCAGTTCTACCAGGTCTTTATCTGTGATGCGTTTATTATTCTTTCCCAGGGTCTTATTGAAGTCAATCGGTTTCAGCACCCCTTCCAGAGTCTCGCTATTGCTGTCTTCAAGTGCTTCGAAAGCTTTCTTGAGCTCGTCTCCTATCTCTTTCTTCAGGTGCCGGATATTCTCCCATCTGGCACGGATCGGGACAAAGAAGTTGTAGCTTGATTCGTTCTCCAGCCCTTTTTCAAGCGCTTCTCCGCTTACTCCTTTCTTCTCCAGGACAGCCTTGCGGTTATTGCGTTCAATGTTGAAGAGATCGTTTACCCTCTTCAGAAACAGCATGGCTATCACGTATTCCTTGAATTCCGAGGCATCCATATTCCCGCGCAGGGATTCACAAGCCTCCTCCAGAAAGCGTTCCAGCCACGATAAAGACAGCTTATGCGCCATTAAATACTCCGTTTATCGATATATCGTCAGACCTTGAAACAAGGCCGATAAAGTAATAGGGGTATGGGGTGAAGCCC
>JALNYD010000134.1 GCA_023230025.1 Candidatus Cloacimonadota bacterium
TGGGGAATTGCGATGGGCGATGGAAGAATCTGATAAACGGGGTTGTTGTTCGGAATATTAATGTAATTGATCAGCATCATCGACATGAATCCTCATGGCTACTACATCAAGACCAGGCTGGGTATAGATCAGCGTGGACGATATATCCAGCCTTGGATTATGCGTGCTTAGAATGGATATTCGGGGATGTAGCATCACAATGCCATGAATATGAGAAGAAGCTTCTTTGATCACAAATCGTTTTGAGCATTATCATATTGGGATTGTGATATTAACCTTATTTTGCCACTCTCTTCTTCATCTGAAGATAGGAATAAACAAATGATCTATTCAGACCATGATTTAGAGCTTCAGAAGATACACCATGGTACCTAAGGACTGCAATGGTTAGAAATGCTCTTAGTTGCTCAACCATATCGTGAATCTTGTGATAATCCTTATCTAACTTTGATGTAATGGGGTTGGCATGGGTTATTACATTCCGATACTTTGTTACTTTCCATGCAAATCGCAGGATGTAGTTTATAGACAGCATCTGATCCATTGAGTCTTTATACTGAGTATATAGAAAAACAATTGCTTTGACTACTTGAGATTTTGATTTCTTAGACTTAGAATTCAATATAACTGGAGCTCCACAATGTCTCCCCAGAGCCTCTATGGCTCGGCATATATTTAGGTATCTGTCGCTTAGATTCAAGTTCTTTGAAAAACTATGAATGAGAGGAATATATACATTAAGCATACTCTTATAGGTGCTGAACCAATTCGTTGTTAACCTCACAAAATCTGATTCGATGGTCCGATAATCCAACAGCATATCGTGTGGATTCAAATGTTTCTCTGATTGGCTATTAAGGCTCTGCCAATAAAAGTATTCAAAACCATCATGGATATCTGGTTTTCTACTCTTGTAGAATGTTATCGTTAACAAAGCTGGCGATCGCTGCAATAGCAATAATAATAGATGTTTGAAGCAATGAACTTTGTCTATCAATGTGTCATAGCCAGTTGAATTTCCTTGCGTTATGCCGAAGTAAACGTTTTGCTCGATTGTCGCCTTATTACCCGTTATGATTGCCGGGAAACTAACACAAGGGAACATGCTCAAGTCGCAATTTGCCCCGACTTTCAAGCTAATAGGAGATGGCTTGTTGTATTCAATCTTACAATCACTTTTACCAAGTTGGTAATCAACGCGGAATCCTGAATTTAATTGCACCCAATCATTCAAATACTGGATACTAACAACGATCTCTCTGAATCGTATTTCCGATTTGCTTGCGAAGCACTCTCTTCCACAAATCATAGAGCTACAATGATAATTCGTAATCGGCAGATTGGGTTCGGGCTGGTAAAGTGAAATATGGCAATCGATCAACGTGAAGAGTTTATGATTACTTGCATATCCATTGATAATCGTTGGAGACCCATTACCTGGCATTTTCTTGTCTTTGTTAGGCTTGAATTGACCAATCAATTCAAGCGTTATGCCACTTTCAGGAGAATACTTGATTAATCCAGCTACCTCATCGTCTGGATTATCGGGCACCCACCATCGTCCTTTGTACTCAAATCTTTCCGTCATTCCTTACCTTCATTTTGCTAAAAAATGCTCTACTCACCGATCAAAGCTTGGTACTTTTGGCGCAGTTTTGACTCAAAATAGCGGCATAAGTTGTGAATCGCCACTTCTTTGCTATTACTATCATGCAAGCCATCGAAGGTGATGTAGTTAACCGTGATTTTAACGATGTTTTTCAAACACTTACTTGGAAAACATCTTAGGCGCAGGCTCGTTGTAGATTTAGCCGTTTTACAATCTCTGAAGTGTTCCTTGATTCTACTGCCGACTTTTAATGAAGAGCCGACATACAAAGCATATTTGCCAGGCTGCTGCGCACTTTCATCAGTACGTTGTCCCTTGCGATTGATATTAGCTTTCGGTCTCTTACCTTCAATCTTTTCTCTTGTAGCATTCCATGCCGAAACAAACTGGTTAGTATCGATACTATCTGATGTTATGATGTGGAATAAGTATATTCCACCTTTGTTTAATTCACCTTTGAAGTGATCGTCCAATTTCTGTTGAAAACTCTTTTTAGCAATCTCCTTTATAGAGCACTCAAACTGATTCTGTGAAGTTGATAAAAGTCTGTTCTCAACAAGCGAAAAGTACGGCTCAAGACTTTTACCAATGTTAACGACAAACTGTTGATCTAGTTTGATTTCACACATGCTTTCCTTTTCTCCTCTGTTCCTTCAATTATTTAACGGATGCACACTCTCAATTACCTATTCCTCTATTGTTTCAATGTATTCATATAGGGATCTGATGACGTTTATCATTAACTTCGCTTCATTACTTGCAAGCAAAGATTCAGACGGATGAGCCAGGCTATGGTGATTGCGAAATGTGTCAAACCTATCGCACATGTTGCTCAATGATTTGAATATATTCTTTAACTCGGTTACTCTGTTTATCTCGGTGAAATACTGGTGATTATCGATGATAGAAAGAAGTGCGTCTTTTATATTGGCATCAGCCTCTAATTGTATTTGCCAGTAAGAACACTTATTCCTGATGTAGCCTTGAAAGAATGTGTGCACTCTATCGATAGCATTTGAATAGTTTCCTTCGGCGATAAGCCTGTTCGCTTCTTCACAAGCAGCTTGTACAGTATTAGGAGCTTCTACTGGTGCAATAATCTGACCACCAGAAACTCCTGGAAAGTGCTTATTAATCAGACCCTCAAGGTAATCTAACGTTAAATTTTTACTGGGACTATTACATGCGGTTACATACATCTTCATAGCCACTAACATCTGGTACAGATTATTTCCTGTTCTTTCACTATACTCTGATAACAACGCTTTTTGTATTGTAGAATCTCTTGGATCAGCATAGTCAATTATGCCAATATCTGCAAAGAAATTTTCATATTGCCAGTAATGACGGAAGGAACTATAAACGCTTCTAACAAGAGTTCTGGCTTCTTTCGGATCAAGTTTCGCAGTCATATTCATCCTTAGCCCATTTTGGGGTCTTGGCATCATTCAGCTTTAGCAATATACGGTAAATGGTCTTATCTATAACCGCACCCTGAAATAATCCATCGTAAAACCTCTCCTGTCTTACGTAGTATGTCAAAATGGCTCTAAGCAGTCGGAAGTCTGCATTCTCAATGTAATCGGATAAGTTCGACTCTTTTGGAATATGGCTCTCTAAATAAGACAGGTATTCAATGTCTATCAGGTCAGTCTTATAAACTTCATCAATAAACGATATCATCTCTGGTGAGTAGTTCACAAATGGGAAAACATGTGGCTTGGACACCCAAGTTCCTGCCTTTTCTCCGGCAGTGGAGAAGTAGTCGATATAGCTTAGAACCTTGTCATACTGGTGCATTCACTCTCCCGTGAAACTGATATTTACTCAATTCTGCAAATATTTATACGGGGTTCTCCTTGTCAATAGCAATCGCAATCCTATCGATTCTTAACCATTTCTATGCGGGTATCTGCGGAGAGAAGCGGAATTTATCGATTGACAATCAGAGGGGGTTCGGCAATGTATGAATTTGGGTGAAAAAGGTAAAGGAATTCCGCTTTTCTGAAAAGGTTAATTCCTTGCCAATAAAGCCAATTAGGAGTGATCATGGATCATTTACAGGACAGGTGGCTGTCCATCAAAGAGATATGTGCTTACCTCGGGGTAAGCGATGACACGGTGTATCGCTGGATAAAATTCCACGATATGCCCACCCACAAGATGGGGCGATTGTGGAAATTCAAAATCAATGAGATAGATGAGTGGGTCAAGGCTGGTGGAGCAACACTTAAATCAATCAAATCAAGAGCAAAGAAGATATAAGCTCATAAACATAATCAATCCAGTTCGCCTGTCTGCAAAGGCTTTGATTGATGGCAGATTGTATTCATTTAACACAATCTCACGGCACGCTGACAAGCGATCTATAGATAAACGGAGTATTTAATGGCTCATAAACTATCTTTATCGTGGCTGGAACGCTTTCTGGAGGAGGCATGTGAATCCCTGCGAGGGAACATGGATGCCTCGGAATTCAAGGAATACGTGATAGCTATGCTGTTTCTGAAGAGAGTAAACGATCTCTTCAATATTGAACGCAATAACAGAAAAGCAATCCTGGAGAAGAAAGGGGTAAGCGGAGAAGCGCTTGAAAAAGGGCTGGAAAGCGAAGCGAGCTATAATTTCTTTGTACCCAAACGTGCCAGATGGCATAATATCCGGCACCTGAAGAAAGAAATCGGAGATGAACTCAAGAAGGCGTTTGAAGCCCTTGAGGATAGCAATAGCGAGACACTGGAAGGGGTGCTGAAACCGATTGATTTCAACAAGACCCTTGGCAAGAACAATAAACGCATCACGGATAAAGACCTGGTGGAACTGATCACTCACTTCGATAAGGTAGTACTCACCGATGACAATCTGGAGTTTCCTGATCTTCTGGGCTCTGCGTATGAGTATCTGATCAAGTACTTTGCCGATAGCGCAGGCAAGAAAGGCGGTGAATTCTATACTCCCAGGACAGTGGTTAAGCTGCTGGTAAACATCCTTGATCCGGCAGAGGATGCTGAGATCTGCGATCCTGCAGTAGGTTCCGGTGGTATGCTGATAGAAGCCTTTAATCATGTAGAGAGCAAATATGGCTCCGCCAGAAAGCTGACCCTCTATGGTCAGGAAAAGAACGGAACTACCTGGGGCTTGTGTAAGCTCAATATGCTCTTTCACAATATTCTGGATGCCCAGATCGAAAACGGGGATACCCTGATGGAGCCCAAACACGTGGAAGGAGGAGAACTCAAACGCTTTGACATCGTGATCGCCAATCCTCCCTTCTCGCAAAACTACTCAACAGATGGAATGAAATTCAAGGAACGTTATCGCTTCTGGATGCCAGCTAAAGGCAAAGCGGACTTTATGTTCGTTCAACACATGTTCAGCACGCTCAAATCCAATGGCAAGCTGGCTGTGATTATGCCCCATGGAGTCCTTTTCCGGGCTGGAGAGGAGCGCAAAATGCGGGAATGGCTGATCAAAGAAGGTTATCTGGAAGCGATCGTTGGGCTACCTCCGGCATTGTTTTACGGAACAGGTATCCCGGCGTGTATCCTGGTGATCAATCGTAATGCAGCCAGCACCCGTAAAGAAGTGCTCTTCATCAATGCGGATCATGAGTATAAAGTTGGCAAGGTGCAGAATATCCTGCGTCCGGAGGACATTGAAAAGATCAGCTTTGTATATCGGCACAAGCGAGAACTCAGTGCCTATAGCCGTCTGGTAAGGCATGAGGAACTGGAAGCTGAGGAGTATAACTGCAATATCCGAAGGTACGTAGATAACAGCGATCCGGCTGAACCGCATGACGTAACAGCCCATCTTAAGGGAGGAATTCCAGAGAGTGAAGTGATTGCCTTACAGAGCTATTGGGATAACTATCCTGGGATCAGAGAGAAGATTTTTGCCAATGACAGGGACAAATATCTGAAGTTTAGCCAGATCATCAGTGACAAGGAAGCCATCAAGGGCTATCTGGATGAGGCAAAAGCGATAAAAGACAAACACGAGAGCTATATGACATCCTTGAAGCTCTGGTGGGATGAGCACCAAGCCAAACTGGAAGCTCTTCCTGATAATCGTAATGTTTATGACCTCTATCATGCCTTCTCTGCCACGATAACTGCCAAGATCGGCTCTTTGGGTATCCTCGATGAGTTCAAATGCCGAGGTGCCTTTGCCGGATTCTGGAACGAGATTTTTAACGATCTGCGCAGCGTGGCAGCCAGCGGATGGAATGCCGAACTGATACCTGATGATGAAATCCTGCAAAGCCAATTCCCTGAAGTGATCAAAGAACTAAATGATTGCATCGCCAAGCGGGATGAACTGGAAGCGCTCTTCAACGAAGTGAATGATCTGGAAGAGGGTGCCTGGAGTGAAGAAGAATACGAGGTCTTTCCCAAAGGAGAACTGGCTGAAGTTAAGACGACCATTAAGAACCTGGGTGCTGAACTGAAAGAGCTGAATAAGGACATCAAGAACAAGGCCAAACAGATCAAAGCCCTCAAGAAGAGCGGCGAAGCATATAGTGAGATAGAAAAGGCATTAGAATCACTCCAAAAACCTGAAATGGAGCTCAAAAAGAGCATTGAAGAACAGGAAGCTCGTATTTCCAGGCATCTGGAGATGGAAAAAGAACTGAAAGAAAGCCGCAAGAAGATCAAAGAGATCAAAGACCTCAAAGAGCAACTGGTGGAACAGGCAAGAAGCAAGATCAGCGAAGCCGAAGCCAAGCAATTGATCCTACAGAGATGGGAAGCAACCCTTTACACCAAGGTTAACGAACATTTGGTTCAGTATAGCAGAGACCTCAGAATTGCCATAGAAAAGCTTTGGGATAAATATGATCAGCCCCTGCACATGATTCTACAAGAACGTGATAATGCGGCAATAGAACTTGGCAAATTCCTTAAGGAACTTGGATATGAGTGAGTGGAGAAAGAGTTACCTATGTCAACTAGCTGAAATTATCAAAGGTGATCAAGTAAATTCTGACACATTAGATCAAACTGGGAAGTATCCAGTTATAAATGGTGGCATTGAACCATCTGGGTATCTGGACAGGTGGAATAGGGAAAGGGAATCTATTACAATTAGCGAGGGCGGGAATTCATGCGGATATGTTTCATTGATGAAACAACGTTTTTGGAGTGGAGGTCACTGTTACACATTGAAAAATGTTCAAATAAGTAATTCATACCTATATCACTATCTTAAGTTCATCCAACAAGATATTATGAAACTTAGAGTAGGAAGTGGATTACCAAATATTCAGCGGAATGATATTGATGAGATAGAAGTATATTATCCCCTTGATGATCAAGAACAGATTAGAATAGCTATTATACTCAGAACAGTCGCTGAAGTTATAGAAAAGATCGAAGCTGCTATAGATAAATACCAAGCCATTAAAGCCGGGATGATGCAAGACCTGTTCACCAGAGGCATTGACACTCAAACTGGCAAGTTACGACCCACGATTGAAGAAGCTCCAGAACTCTATAAAGAATCAGAATTGGGATGGATACCGAAGGAATGGGATGCAACAGAGTTTAAAGATGCATGTTTGGAATACATCAATGGGGGCACCCCTTCTACGAAAAATGCATCAAACT
>JALNYD010000007.1 GCA_023230025.1 Candidatus Cloacimonadota bacterium
AGATATCTTCAGTTTGATTCTGGCAAATCTTGACACACAGGAACGGGATATTGTGGAGCAGAAGTTTGCCCGGGCCAAAGAAATGCGCTTTGAGCATAGCACCGAAGAGCCTGTGGAACCAGAGCCAGAACCAGAACCAGAGCCAGAGCCAGAACCTGAGCCTGAACCATCGAAAGAGGTAGAAAATGCCTGATCAAAGCATGCACGGAACCACCATCCTGGGCTTTCACCGCAAAGGCAGAACCGCCATCTCAGGAGATGGACAGGTTACCCTGGGAGACACAGTGGTCAAAGCCAAAGCCGTGAAAATCCGCAGGATCTATGATGGTAAAGTAATCATTGGTTTTGCCGGAGCTACAGCCGATGCCTTTACGTTGTTTGAGAAATTTGAAGAAAAGCTGAAATCAAACAAGGGCAACCTGCGCAAAGCAGCCGTTGATCTTGCCAAAGAATGGCGGCAGGACAAGTATCTCAGACGTCTGGAAGCCATGCTGATTGCGGGTGATAGCAGCGGTATTCTGATGATCAGCGGTGTTGGAGATGTAATGGAACCCGATGATGGATTGATCGCCATCGGAAGTGGAGGAAACTACGCCCTGGCTGCAGCTCGTGCCCTGGCAACCAATACCAAAATGAGTGAAGAGCAGATCGTTCGCGAAGCCCTGCGCATTGCCGGAGAGATCTGTATATATACAAACGATCAATGCATCGTGGAGGTGCTTTAGAGTGCTGGACCCCAAAATATTAACCCCCAAACGTATAGTGTTTGAACTGGATAAATATATCATCGGGCAGGCTGCAGCCAAGCGTAGCGTAGCCATTGCCCTCAGGAACCGCTGGCGCCGTCAACAGGTTGGTGGAGAAATGGGGCGCGAGATCGTTCCCAACAACATCATCATGATTGGTCCCACCGGCGTAGGTAAAACCGAGATTGCCCGACGCATCGCCAGATTGGTCAATGCTCCTTTTATCAAGGTTGAAGCATCTAAGTTTACCGAAGTGGGCTATGTAGGTCGAGACGTTGAATCCATGATTCGCGAACTGATGAACTATGCAGTTGCCCAAACCCGGCAGATCATGGTTGACGAGGTGCGGGAGCTTGCCCATCAAAGGGCTGTGGAGAATGTACTTGATATCCTGATGCCGAAACGTAAGGGGAAACAGAACAGTCTCTCCGAAGATGATCTGGCCAGACAGGCACGCAGCCGTGAGAAAATGCTGGAGAAACTGCTGAGCGGTAAGCTCGATAGTCGTGAAATAGAAATCGATGCCAGCGATGATCCAGCTCCCAGCCTGGAGATAATGAGCAACTTCTCTTTGGAAGCTTTGGAGTTTGACTTCAGCGATATGCTGGCAAATATCATACCCGGACGCCTCGGAAACAAGAAACAGCGCACTACCGTGAAAGAAGCCCTGACTAAGTTTCACGAAAGAGAAATCAATAAACTGGTTCCCCGGGATAAGGTTGTTGAAGCAGCACGGCAGGCTGTTGAAGAGAATGGCATTGTCTTTATTGATGAGATAGACAAGATCGCCAGCACGGATCACAAGGGCGGGATTGATGTATCCCGTAGTGGTGTCCAGAGGGACTTGCTCCCCATCGTTGAGGGCAGTACAGTACCCACCAAGTTTGGTCCCATTGAGACATCTCATATCTTGTTCATAGCAGCGGGAGCTTTTTCCATCGCAAAACCCAGCGATCTGATTCCTGAATTGCAGGGGCGCTTCCCGATCCGGGTGGAGCTGAACAGCCTTAGTGAAGAAGATTTCACCCGCATCCTCAAAGAACCGGAGAATGCCCTCACCAAGCAGTATAGGGAGCTTTTTAATACTGAAGGCGTAGCTATGTCATTCACCGATGGCGCCATTGCCGAGATTGCCAGGTTTGCGGCTCTGGCCAACGAGAAGATGGAAGATATCGGAGCCAGGCGTTTGCATACAATCATGAATGCCTTGCTGGATGATTATCTCTTTGATATGCCTGATTCCAAGCTGAAGCAGGTGTCAATTAGTAAAAGCCAGGTGACTAAGCGCCTGAATCCCGTGATCGAGAGCGAGGATCTCTCCCGGTTCATCCTCTGATGTTTAAGTTTCTCAAAAAGACCTTTGTTTCACTTTCTATTAGAAACTACAGGCTGTTCTTCTGGGGGCAGCTCTTGTCCCTGATCGGAACCTGGATTCAGCGCACCACCATGAGTTGGTTTGTATATCGGCTTACCAATTCTGCAATGATCCTGGGTCTGGTTACATTTCTTTCGATGATACCCTCCGTGTTTATCTCCCCATTTGTGGGAGCGATGGCCGATCGCTGGAACCGGCATCAAGCCATTATCTACACCCAGATTGCCTTTTTTGTACAGAACACCATCCTGGCAATCCTGGTGCTTAGCAATGTTATCTCCAAGGATTTTGTTTTACCCATCTTTATTTTGGCCTTGATGCAAGGGATCATTGAAGCGGTTGACTCTCCGGTCAGGCAAGCCCTGCTAATTGATCTGGTTGGCGACAAGAAAATGCTGCCCAATGCCATTGCAACTAATAGTGCGATGTTTAATGGAGCTCGATTAATAGGTCCGGCAGTGGGCGGATTGCTGATCATGCTCTTCAGCGAAGGCGTGTGCTTTGCCATCAATGCAGCCTCATATCTGCCAATAATCATCTCGCTGCAATTTATCAGG
Source organism: Candidatus Cloacimonadota bacterium (assembly GCA_023230025.1). GTDB lineage: Bacteria > Cloacimonadota > Cloacimonadia > Cloacimonadales > Cloacimonadaceae > UBA5456. The sequence goes on from JALNYD010000007.1 coordinate 2,679, forward strand.
GTTAGCTATCCCGAGCTTCGACCTGCCACTCAATCTGTCATCAAGAAGATTGCCGCGGGTTGGAAGTATGCATATCAAAGCTTCCCAATCCGGTTCCTGATCTCCAATCTAGCCGTTTACACCCTCTTCGGTTACAGCTACTCAACCCTGATTCCCATGTTTGCCAAGGATGTCCTGGGCGGAAATAGCTCCACTCAGGGGCTGTTGATGTCCACCGCTGGCATTGGAGCGTTGGCAGGAGCCATTATCCTGGCCTCAAAAAGCAGCATTCGCGGGTTACAAATCCGGCTGGTAATGGTCGGCCTGATAGCAAGCGCTGGGTTGATCGTCTTCTCCAGAAGTTCAACCCTGTTTCTCAGTATGTTGATGATGCTCTTCATCGGATTCGGGATGATGATGAATACTGCCACAACCAATACCCTGATCCAATCCATTGTCTCCGATGAAATGCGTAGCCGGGTCTTGAGTGTTTACACGATGAGTTTTATGAGTATGACACCTTTTGGGGGGCTATTGGCGGGAACCCTTGCTGCCAATCTGGGACCCCAGATTGCCCTGCTGGTCAGCGCCAGTATCTGTATGATCTGGAGTTTCAATGGCTTGCGTCTCTTGCCCCGTTTCACCAGGGATATGCTAAAAATGCTGGTGTCAAACTCCAATAGCGCAGCCTATCGTAGCCCTCGTTTGAGGTATAATCCATGAGCCGAATCTTCTGGCATTTGGGAAGCTGTAATCCGGATTACCGCACGATTATGAAGCGGCACACGGATTTTGAGCTGGGTAACCGGATCATCCCCAGTTCCCAGACTGTGATTGCTGAACAAACACATTCCAATCTAGTTCATATCTGTTCCGAGGGAGATTCCGGAGCGGGCTTTGCAAATCATCCTCAGATAGCCATTGCCGATGGATTGATCACCAATATTCCAAATCAATATCTATTGATTCGCACTGCTGATTGCACCCCCATTCTATTGTTTGATGAGGAGCAAAAGGTTGTGGCAGCTTTGCACAGCGGCAGGGAAGGAACCAGACAGAATATCGCCGGATCTTGCATTGATCTGATGATCACTCACTATCACTGCAATCCTGACAGGATCATTGCGTATATCGGGGCTGGAATCTGTGAAACCCACTATGAAGTTAGCGAAGATATCTACACAGAGTTCAACAACACTATTCTGGAACAAGGGTTCTCCTCCTGCACCAATCAGCACAGGCATTTAAACATCCGAACCACAATTTTTCAACAGTTGATCAGGGCCGGATTGAAGTTCATCAATATCGAAAACGTGCAGATCTGCACCTATGAAGATCCCGGGTACTTTTCCTTCCGCCGGGATGGGACAAAAAACCGTCAGATAAACCTTATCGGGATCATCGATGAATAAAGTATTAAAAAACAAAAGCGGCAATGTGATTTTGGAGCTGCGACAGGATACCGGATCCGCCTGGCTGACAATCAGACGCAGCACACGTTTGATTGACGAACAGGATATTCTGGATTTACTGGATGAAGCCGGCATCAAAACGGGATTTGATGAAGCCCTCCAATTGATGCGAAAGCGGGGGCTGGAAAAGGAGTATGATATTCCTTTTCCCATTGCGGTGAGCCATACGGAAGAACAGCAGCGGGAAGTAAAGATCAACTACCATTTTGATTTAAGCCTGGATGCCGAAGGCATGGAAAACCTGAAGCTACAGGATCTTGCCCAGCTTTCTTATGCCCAGGCCGGAGATTGCCTGGCAAGTTATTCGGATAACATTTTTGAACGCGAAGGAAGCATCTATGACATCTTTGGCGAACTGATCACACCTCTGCAAATTGATGAAACCGAAGCTGTCAAACAGGCCGGGATCAACGTGCGATATGCCGACAATGAGTTCATTGCTGAAACTACTGGATATCCTTATCTGGACTCCATGGGCAGAATATGCATCCTCAGTGAACTGATGCTACGCGCGGAGAGCTGTACTAATGAGGCCTTAATCCGCAGTCCTCTTGCTCTTAAGATCACTGGTGATATCGAAAATTGCAACATCGCGGTAGCCAATAATCTTCAGATCATCGGCAATGTTCGTAATTGCAGCATCCACTGCGACAAGGATCTTGTGATCCAGGGTATGATTCAGGAATGCCGGAATCCTGGAATCCAGGTATTGGGATCACTGAGAGTGCAGAGCATCGCCAATTCACGTATCCTGGTTCGTGAAGATATCCATTTCGAAAGTGAAATCATTAACTGCCAGATTGCCTGTGATGGCAGCATCTTTGGCCTAAGTTCGGATTCAACTATCACTGGTGGTATCTCTCAGGCAGGCAATGATATCAGGATCGGTATCGCCGGAGGCGAGGATGACACCGAGATTGAGATCGCTATTAGTCCCTTTTATCGGAGCCTGCTGATGCAGATGACCAAGGAATTAGTTCGCTACAAGGAAGATGAAGATGAAGAGGCCGTGCAGGATTTACGCACACGGATATCACGCTGCGAGACAGAATTGGATAATCAGTTGAATAGTTTCCTGAAACGCTCTACAGATCAGAAAAAGACTGTAGTCGTTTCGTCCACAGTACATCCCAAGACTCTGTTTCGCATCCTGAAACACGTGTATCAAATCAAGACTGCCCAAAATGGCATTGAATTAGTTGAAAAAGACTGAGTTTTATTTGGAGAATCTATGACTTTCAGAGTGTATCTATTGCTGTTGGCTGCAGCGTTGCTAATGAGCTCACTAAATGCTCAGATCCCTGGCTTTGCCAAAGATCCCGCCATCTCAGCAGATGGGAAGCAGGTCTGTTTTGTATTTGATGATGATTTGTGGCTGGTTCCGTTTCAGGGAGGTATTGCGCGGCGCCTGACCAATACTCCCGCCCCTGAATGGAGTCCCCAGTGGTCGCCCGACGGCAAATGGATTGCCTTCAACTCCAATCGCGAAGGACAAAGCTATCCCTATCTGATCTCCAGCAAGGGTGGAGAAGCAAAAGTTATTATCCGTGAAAGCTATAGCATTACAGATTGGTTCAAGGATAGCAAAAATCTACTGGTGTTGCGGAATGGTTTTGAATGGGGTTCCTCCTTTTACAAGCTGCCAATCGATGGTAGCAGGCCGGTTCTGATTGCTGAGTTTGGTGCAGTATTCGCATCACTCTCTCCGGACAACAAGAGCATCGTCTTTGCTCGTTATGGTGATGCCCATCGCGAAGGCTACACAGGCAGCTTGAATGGTGATCTGTGGAAACTGGATATTGCCTCCAGGCAGTATAGCCGGCTAACCAAAACTGAATATACAGAGCGTTATCCCCGCCACTCGCATACATCTAACTCTCTTTACTACTGCTATTCAGATTCTGAACGCTTTCAACTGTATCGGGCAGAAAAGATGAAGTTTTCCAAACCTGTGCAGATCAGCAGATTGTCCCAATTCAGCGCTCGCGATATCTCGATTGCCCGCAGTAATGACCGCATTGTCTTTGAACACTTTGATGAGATCTACAGATATGATCCCGATGCTGCCCCGCAAAACAGGATCAGCAAGCTGGATATCGTTATTGCCGAGGATACCTGGCAATTTAGTGCGGTTGAGAGCAAGATGAATGGCAATATGGATGATTACAATGTTTCGGATGATGAGCTTCTTATTGCTTATAACTATCTTTATGACAGTTTCCTGGTCCCCCGCAAAGGGGGAGAATCCCGCCAACTGACCTATGATCATAGCGGCTGGTCTTCATTGAACTTCATTGATACCCGCAAACTGCTGATCAGCAAGCTGGACAAAGGTAAAGACAGGCTTTTTACTGCAGAAGTGGATTCCGTGCTAAGCTTGAAGCCTTATGAATGGTTTGGCGGTGACAGCCTCTTTGTGGAGTTGCTCAACAAGGATACCAGAGGTCGCTGGCAGATGCATTACAGGGACTATTCCAGAAGCGGAAGAATTGCCGTTGCAGACTCCGGATTTGTGAACCTGCGTCCGATCAACACCCCCTGGGTAGTGACATCCAATTTTGCCATCAATCAGGCCGGTACCCATGCAGTTTACTGTATCCTGCGTGATGATAATTACATGCGGGAGCTCTATCTATACGATTTTGAGCAGGATTCTCATCAAAGAATCCTGGTGGATGACACCTATATCACCTACATCGGATGGACTCCTGACGAACGTTCTCTGCTCCTGACCCGGGGCGGAAGTATTTATCGTCTGGATTTGGTACCCCGTGATGAATTTGAGTATGAGACCGATCACTGGCGGGAAATCCTGGAGGCTGATCTTTCCAGTTCCAGGCCTGAAGCAAGAGACACTTTGGAGCATAAAAACGATTCTGAAGGAACCGATCCGGAAGAAGAGCAGGATCTCTTTGTAATCGACGTCAGCGATATCAATGGCTCCGTGCAGGAACCAAGCCCAGCCCCGATCCCCAAGTTTGAGATTGTGTGGGAAGGCATTGATAAAAGACTCTTCCCCATCTTCTCCAGTCCGGGATCATACCTCCAGGTGTTACGCACTCTGAGTGATTCGACCTTCTTGTACATTGAACGACCTTTAGCTGATACCGGTGATGTGCTGCTCAAAAAAGGTGATGTCTACGGCAAGAAAAGCACCAATGAGTTCAACTTGGGCAAGGATGCGCGAAACCTGAAACTGATCCACACAAACCTCTATTATCAGCAACAGGGAGCTTTGAAATCCTACAATACTGCTGGCACCAAGAAACAGGAAATCAAGATTTCCCTTGATTACGGCTATGACACTCTGGAACTCAACAAACGAGTGTTTGAACAGGCCTGGGGTGCTTTTGGCGATAATTTCTATGATCCCTCCATGCATGGTCTGGATTGGAATGCCATATATGAAAAGTACCGGCCATATGCTGACAAAGCACGCAACATCAATGAGATCGGCAGCATCATTGATGAGATGATCGGTGATGTCAATGCATCTCACACCCGATTCTATCCCCGATCTGAAGAAGGCATCCCTTACAAGCCCAGTGCACATCTGGGCCTTGATCTGGATTACAGCCAGCAAAGCGAAGAGGGAATCCTGATCACCCGGGTATATCCCACAACCCGCCTGGCAAGCTTTTACAAAGTAGAAGCGGGAGATATCCTCACTCATATTGATGGCATCAGACTGACCCGGAGCACTCCTCTGGATTCACTGCTGGCGAACAAAGCAGGGAAACAGATCAAACTAAAAATATTGAGTTCAGACCAGCAGATTGATGCAGTGATCACCGCTCTTGGTTATCGCGAAGCCTATAATCTGTGGTATGAGTTCAAGATCAACCGCAATCGTGAAAGAGTAGAGCAGATGTCCCAAGGCAAACTTGGCTATATCCATGTTCCCTCCATGGGAGATAGTGACTATACCAGGTTTTATCGTGATGTATTCCGTGATAACCACGATAAAGAAGCTCTGGTGCTGGATTTCCGGGGGAACACCGGAGGTCATATCCATGATCGCATCATATCTCTTTTGATCAAAGACAGCTATGCTTATTCTTCAAGCCGCAGATATTCCCTGAAACAACGCAATGAGCCTTTGCGCGGAATCAGGGTTCCCACCATTGTGCTCGTAGATGAACACTCTTTTTCTGATGGTGAAATCTTTCCCATCATCTATCAGGAACTTGGCTTGGGCAAAGTGGTTGGCTATCCCTCCAGTGGCGCAGTCATTGGCACCTGGCAATTTACTCTTCTGGATGGCTCACAAATGCGAATGCCAGGCACTGGCTGGTACAAACTGGACGGCACAAATATGGAAGGTAGCGGCGCTATGCCAGATATAATCGTTGAAAACAGCATGAATGATCTCCTGCAAGGCAAGGATAATCAATTGGAACGGGCAATCCGGGAATTACTCAAAGAGATAGAATAATGAAAAAACAAGATCCTACGATTCTTCGCGCCATGGAGTTGTTGCGCACAAACTGGATTCATAGTGTGCATCTGCTTCGTGAAGCTGCTGACAAACACCCCAAAGAACCCAGCTATCAGATCGCTCTGGGAGATGTTTTCTATAGTCGCGGCTCGCATGATAAAGCCTTGCAACACTATCTGATCGCCCTTTCGATGGACCCCTCTGATCAGCAGAGCATCGCAATGATCGCGAATTGCTATCTCTACACCGGTGAATACCGCCTGGCGCTGGCCTATTTTCAGAAAATCCTCAATCCCACCGATGATGTCTTATACAACACCGCTGTTGCCCAGGCATTTCTGGGTAAACATGATGATTGCATTGCTACCCTGAAAAGCATTCTACCACGCTTTCCCAATCATCCTTTTGTATATTTCATGCTGGTTGAACAATACTACTACCTTCGAAACTATGAAGAAGCTATGAGATACATTCATCTTGCCAAGCAGTATGCCGGAATCCATTATCAGCTCTACCTGCTTTCTGCAGTGATTTATTTTGAAAAAGAGCACTATCTGCTTGCTTACGAGAACTTCAGGATGGCCAGTGAGTTCAATATCATTGCCAATACCGAGCAACTGATCAGTTATGCCAGATCTGCCAGGGAGGCAGGATTATACAAAGAAGCCATCAGGATTTTTGAAGACATCACGAAGCGCTACCCACAACTGAGCGATGCCTGGGTGGAGCTGATCAAACTACATATTGATCTGGGTAACTTCAACGAAGCCAGAAAGAATCTTGCCCTGGCCAAAGCCAAGCTTTCAAGAACTAGCTCCATCTTCCGTGTGCTTCAAGAGCGCCTCAAAGAACAGGAGTAGTTCAGTCTTCACGGGAACTATGCTTTCTGGTTTTGCTCACCAATTCATAAAGCAAATATCCATTTAGCATATAAAGAACCTTATCAAACTCCTTATCTCCGGGAATGATCACATCTGCATTCTTCTTGCTTGGTTCAATGAAAGCAGCGTGAGAAGGTTTCACTGTTTCCAGATACTGCGCCAAAACACTCTCCACAGCCCTGCCGCGGTCAATGATATCTCTGCCAATGCGTCTTGCCAAACGGATATCGGCATCAGTATCCACATAGATCTTGAGGTCTGAAAGCTGCAATAATTCTGGATAATAGAGCGCAAAGATCCCCTCCAGAATGATAACATCCGCTTCTGCCACACACAAAGTCCCCTCGCCCCGGCTATGAGTCACAAAGTCATAATCCGGCACATTTACTGCGTGACCTTCCAGCATCTGCAACAAATCTCGAAGCAGATAGTCTTTATCAATGGCATCAGGATGGTCAAAGTTCACCTTGGCACGGTCTGCATGAGCAAGATGCGAAAGGTCTTTATAATAATTATCATGCGAGATGATAACTGTCTTCAGATCCTCCAGTCGACGCCCAATGGCTTTGGCTATCGTGGTTTTTCCGGAACAAGTCCCTCCAGCGATGAGTATCAATCTGGCAGTAGAATTCATGTCTTGTCAATCCCCAAGCTTTTTTAGATATCTGGACACTAAATTATAAAGCTCTTCCATGTCAACAGGTTTAGCGATATATTCATCCATGCCATATTCAAGGAAGCGCTCCCTATCCCCCATCAAAGCTGCTGCAGTGTATGCGATGATTGGGGTTTTCCGGTTTTCATAGTTTCCCAGCTCCCGGATCTTTCGAGTAGCCGTCATGCCATCCATCACGGGTAACTGAATATCCATCAAAATCAGGTTGTATGGCCTCAAGGTGTGCAGCCGGACTGCTTCCTCCCCATTTTCGGCCACATCCACTTCCAGCCCCCACAGCTCAAGCTGCCGTTTGGTTACCAGTTTGTTGATATTATCATCCTCAACAACCAATACTCGACCTGTTAGCCTCTCCATAGCGGTTAATACAGGCATAACCTGCAGGTCATCCCTACCCTCAACTTCGGTGTAGAGCTGGAATGGAAGAATAAAGAAGAAGCAGCTCCCCTTTCCCAGTTCACTCTCCACCCAAATGAAGCCCTGCATCATCTCCACCAATTTTTTTACAATTGCCAGACCCAGACCAGTGCCGCCATACTTCAGGCTGATGCTGCTCTCTGCCTGCGTGTAGTTATCAAAGATATCTTTCAACTTAACAGGTTCTATGCCCATCCCTGTATCTGCCACTCGAAACAGGATGCGGATATCCTTATCGGATATGGTATAAAGTTCTGCGCCGATTTCGATATGGCCATTATCCGTAAACTTCATGGCATTCTGCATCAGATTTTGCAGAATCTGTTGCAACCTCAATTGATCCCCTTTCAATACATCTGGCAAGCTATTACCGATATTGGATCTAATCTCCAGGTTATGCTTCCGGTTCTGCATGCTGAATTGTTTCACCATGTCTTCAATAAGATACTTGGGATTGAACTCACTGGGGATGAGTTCCATCTTTCCGGCCTCAATCTTGGAAAAATCAAGGATATCATTGATGATCTTCATCAGGTTCTTGCCTGAGGAATACATCAGATCAAAGATTTCTCGTTGCTCATCGCTTGCTCGCATCTGCATCAGAACCTGCAGAAAGCCATTGATGCCATTCAGTGGAGTACGCAGTTCATGACTCATATTAGCCAGAAAATGACCCTTGGCGATATTCGCGGATTCTGCCTTTTCTTTGGCTTCCAAAAGCTGGGCTTCCAGATTCTTTTGATCCGATATATCGATGTTGTAGCCATACACATAGGTTCCACCATCCCGCTCATCCCGGAGCACCCGGCTGTAATCCAGCACCCATCTCAATTCACCCGCTTTGGTCAAGACCCGGTATTGGATCAGATTGGGGGTATTCAATTGAACTTTTTGCATGTATTCCTGCAATCTGGGTCTATCTTCACTATAGACCAGTTGCAGATAGGATTCAGGAGCGCTGATGATTGCTCTGGCGTCATAACCCCAGGCACTCACATTCTCAGAAATGCTCAATAGCATCTTCTTCTTAAAATCCATCTTGTAAAGCAACACAGGACCCCGATCAAAGGAAGATCGATAACCTTTTAGCTCCTGTTCCAGTTCCTTTATCTGCCTTACTTGCTCTTCCAGCAGCATATTCTGCTTGTTTAGCTGCCTGCGCTTTTGGGATACTATCAATAACAGGATAATCAGCCCCAGACAGAGCAACATAGTAATCATCCATGACAATTTGCTTGATTTGGCTGCCTTGAATATCCCGCTATCCAGCGAAGTAAACCAGGTATCCTGTAGATCTTGTAACTGAGAGCTGCGGCTGATCTCCTGCAAGGCCTGATCAACTTTGTCGATCAGTTCTTTGTCCTTGCTGGCAAAGCAGTAGTCCCGCTGGTAGATTCTCTGAGGCAGCGCCTTGATCTTGTTGAGGTTATCACGATCGATAATATACATGCTCATCATATAGTTGGTTACGCATGCTTGAAATATCCCATCATTGAGAAGCTTGAGGGCTTCCTCCTGAGTGGATACTTCACTGATACGCCCAGGATACTTGATCTGACGCAAATAATCCGTTGCAACATCATCTTTCTGAACCACCACGGTGATATCACGCTCGTCCTGCAGGTTGCTGATCTTGGAGTTCTTACCCACAAAGATGGCGCGCCAGGTAGTGGTGTGAGCAATTGAGAAGGAAATGTCCTGAGCCCGTCCCAAAGAATACGCCATTCCCTGCACCAGATCGATGCTTCCATCTTCCAGCCACGAACGCACCAAAGACCATTTGGCAAGCCGGAATTCCGGTTCATAACCAAGCCTTTTGCAAATCTCCCGACTCAAGGCGACGTTGTAACCATCTGCTTCGCCATTCTCATTGATAAACTCATAGGGCGGATAGTTATAATCCCCACCAATTATCAGCTTTGGCAGTTCTACCCTATCTTCTGCATACAAGCTCCAGCAACAAAGAATCAGACACAGTACGATCAGCTTTGCTTTCATTCCAGCTCCCCAGTAAATACTTTACGCAGATAGGCTTGCATATCAAACTTCCGTTTCAAGCCATTTGCATTCATGAACCGCACCATCCCATAGATTGGTCGCTCAACCCAGGGACGATCGTGCTTCCCAAAACACCAGGCCACTCCTGCAAAAGCATTTGGGCCTCTTCCATCCAGTTCATATTTATTATTCAGATGCAAAAGCACCGCATACGCTTCTTCCACATCATTGAACCAGGACAAAACCCTTTTACCCCAATACATCCGCATATAGTTGTGCATTTTCCCAGTCTTAAGCATTTGAGTCTGGGCTGCATTCCAAAAAACATCATTGCTTGCTGCATTTTCCAATTCTTCAAGGGTATAGCCTCGTTCCCGCGAGTCCTGGATATGATTCAACAGTGTGCTTCTTGCCCAGGCTGGTAAACCGGCAAAGTTGTCATAATCCGGATTGTAGCTACAAAAGTTGAAACTCAACTCCCGCCGGACTATCAGCTCTTCCAAAAACTCTGCCAGATTCATCATATCACCACTCAAGTTCTTACGATCTGCCAGTATTGCTCGCAGCCCAAAACCATCTTCAGCCTTTCGGATTGCGTCTATGATCTTCAAGGGTGATATCTGTCCAAAATGCAGATAGGGACTAAGGTCACTTTGGATCTCCAAATCCGGATGATTATGATATTGAGCATAGTGCCCAAGCTTGTGGTTTTCAAATTCACGCAGCTTATCCAATGCATTTTGATAGCCGCCCTCGAAACTAGCTCTGGCTTTCCCCGCCTCTGCTTTGAACACAGTTCTGCCAAAGTTTTCCAGCTCCAGGATGTTCGTGGGATCAGGGCATGGAACTACGTCCAACTCAGCCAATTGACAGGGTTTACTCCCGATTCCGGATATCTCTGGTTCAAAGTCCAGATACTCCGGTAGCAACTTCAGGATCTTGCTTCTCAGGGTTGACGCTGAGTACTCCTCCTTATCCGAAACTACATGCACGGGAACCACAGCTTCTGTATCTAGCTCAACAATACTGCTGGATTCCAGATTGTCAAAGATCTGATCCCGCCACAATCTTTGCCACTTCAGATAGCCATGATCCATCACCAGCACACTGGCTGCCTGGGATAGGGCAGTGATGATTTTCACCGGATCTCCGGCATAGACATAGAGGCGATTGTGCCTTGCTTTCAAGCTGGCAGCTATCTCACGTATGCCTTCCAACATAAAGCGATAGTGTTGAGGCTGAGCTTCTGAAACGCTAGCAGTTATTACGAATACAATCACCAGGGGTAATTGTCTGGACTGGGCTTCGCTGGCGGCATAATCCAGGGCAAAGTTATATTCCAGACGTTGAGCCTGTTGCATCCAATATAACACATAACTCCCCTCTTCGGAAGGGCTTACTCTGCTGCGAATTATCCTTTGTTTCACCTCTGAAACACAACCTTGTTCAGATACTGATTACCCAGATGATCTTCACAACGAACGAAATAGATACCACTCCTGCCCAATTCCGCTCTGGAAGGCAGGCTTGCATCCTGATATACTCGCTGACCCCGGATGTTATAAATAGTTACCTTGCTTAGTTTTTTCCCTCCCAGATCGCGCAATTCCTGATCAACCTGCAGGGGATTTGGATATAGGTTGAGCCGCAGTTGCGGAATCTGGCTCTCATCCAGATTATGGGTGGGCTGTACAAAAAGTTGGTTCAGATCAAAACTCATGGCTTCCTGAGTGTATGCAGGATTATAAGGTGTGGCATTTGCCCATAATACCTGATTCAACGATGGCATATATTGAATCATCATCAGGTTTGTAGTCACTCCTCCAGCTCCCTGCATTATTTGCCATTGCCGTTCCAGGCTCACTTCCGGGCTCACATTCAGAGAGTCTATGATCCTGTAATATCGCGGACAATACACGGCATCAATCAGTTTCCGGAAATGGTTGGTTGCAGCAAGATTATCGCCGGCTATTCCGCTGTTTTCACCATGAAAACGACGCACCGTAGCAGTGTTATTGGTTTCAATCACTACTGCCCGGGATGAATCAGGCCATTCCTGAACACTATGTATAATGCTCCCCGAAAGGTGCTTACCTGCCGCCAGAGCATCAAAAAGATCGGCATTGCTATAGGTTCCATCCCCATTGAAATCACTCAGCTCCAGTCCACTACGTACATCAAATAGTACCGTTGTGAGATCCTGATTATCTACGCTGGGATGAGCATTACCCACATTTAGAAATGCAGCAGCTTTTTCCTCACTAATTGCCGATAAAGCCCCGATCAGTCCCGGATAGCTGAAGCTGATCCACTTGATCTCATCTGCTTCGCTGGGATGATGCACAATCAACACAGAGTTATTGATTAAAGTAGGTGACCGCGTCCAATCCAATAGCCGTGTGATCTGCAATTTACCCATTAGCTGCGCATCATTGATAGTAGCCTGCCCCCAACTGGAAAGAGATGAACACCCCAGATTGCTCACTTGTCCGGTGCTGAGATCCGCAACCGCATTGACAAACAAAAAATCGTCCAGCTCCAATTCTCGTGCCAGACGTTCATGATAGAGATCCGTGCCAGATTCCTGCATTCCTGCGACCATCCCCTGCAGCTCCAGCAGATACCGCTCATCAGTCACAAAGTGATCCATGTAGAACTGTCGGTAAGTATTATAAACGGACACATTGTTTCCCACCACACTCATGAAGAAATAGTCACGAAACACCGTCATAATCTGATCCCCCATCAGGTATCCCATGGCATGCCCACGCTCATAGTGATTTCCCCACACATGTAATAAATACCGGTCTCCCAGATCTGTTAACTGACCATTAACAGAGTGGAGCGCAATCAACAAAAACAGAAAGAAAACTAGTAATAACTTTTTCATCAGTAACCTCTTCTGCTAATCTGATAGAAGCCATCTTGCTGTCAAGTGAAAGCAGCCACTAATTCGTGTGAAAGCAGATGCAATGTCCATATATTTCCACAACGCATGAGAAATGAACCATGATCCCTGGGATAATGCGGCTGTACCCATTATGCCAGGCAGGAGATTGGCAGCCCCAAACTCCTGCAGGGTGAAAGCAGTGCTTGCTGCTCGAAATGGGCTTCCACAAGCGACGGGACCAGGTTTCTCTCATAAGGCTATCAAGCGTCAGGATGACGCTTCCACACCCGATGCATCACCCCTATTTCAGCACTATATCACCCCATAATCTCCGCATGGCACGGGGGTATTATGGGCTGATATAGTGCTGAAGCCGGGGTGAACCAGGGAGGATGCAAAGTGTCTCAAAATGTGTTTACCAATATGCCCGAATGAAAGATGCTCGAACCCGACATCCAGATTAGGGGGAGGGAACTAATCTGCAAAACTGAAGATCTGGGCTTACTCTTCAACATGCCTCCGGAGTGGAAAACTGAGAAAAATCCTTGACGTAAAGGCTACATCAGTAAAGCTACGTTTTTATTACCTATACGGTATAAATATTGGAATTGGAGATAGAGATGACTATGATTCCCAGTATGATGGCTGCTGATCTGAAGGGCAAGATTGTGCTTGTCCGGATGGATCATAATGTGGTAAAAAAGGGGAAGATAAAAGACCCCATGCGAATTGAGGCCACAATCCCTACTTTGCTTCATATCTTTAAAAAAGGTGCTTTGCCCATCCTGATGTCTCATGTTGGACGTCCTTATGACAAAACAACTGGCAAGATCAACATTTCTGAACTGGAAGCAGTAGATCCGATCGTGGAATATCTGGATCAAAAGCTACAGTTGAAGGGGTTGGTGCCCACGATGAGTGCCAGTGATGGATATGGAATCAGCAATCTTTCCCCCCTTGCAGAAGCCTGCCAAAAACTCAAACAAGGTGAATATGATTACATCTACCTGCCCAATACAAGATGGTTCAAAGGCGAAGAAGCCAAGGATGCTAGCGCTGATGACTTTGCCAAAGCTCTGGCAGAATATGCTGAGATCTATATTAACGATGCCTTTGGCAGTTGGCAAGCCCATGCCAGCACCTTTCATATCACCAAATACCTGCCCTCTTATGCCGGACTTTTGATGCAAAAGGAGTTAAACAGTCTGAGCTCAGTCTTTGAGCCCAGGCGTCCTCTGGTGGCAGTGGTGGCAGGGAGCAAGTTTGACACCAAGATTGGTCCGCTTTCGGCTTTGATCGAGATCGCCGATCATCTGGTTCTGGGTGGAGTGCTGTACAATGCCTATCTGGCGGCAAAATATGGCTTTAAGATCTCCGGATTGAGCGAAGAAGACGTGTCAATGGCAGCTAAGTTCATCGCCGATAGCGGTGAAAACATCTCCAAGATTGTGGAATTACCCAGCATCGTACAATGTAATAGCATTGAACAGCGCGGTGATGACAATTGGGACATTTACAGCATTGAGAACATGAAGGATTGGGCATGTCAGAGCGATATCGGCTATGTTTTGGACGTAGCTGAAGAGTCTTTCCGGCAACCGGAGATTGAGCAGGTTTTCCGTGAAGCGGGAACCATCTTTGTGAACGCCGTAATGGGCTATACCGCCCTCTTTCCTGAAGGCACAATGGCCATGTATCGTCTGATCGATGAAAATCATAATGCTATCAAACTCTTTGGCGGTGGTGATACAATTCAGGATTACAAGACCTATCTACCGGGGCTATTTGCCTCTGCCAGCAACAATCCCAAATACTATTTCTTCACCGGAGGCGGTGCCATTCTGGATGCCATCCAAAATCGCAGCGCTTACGGCATGAAACCTGTGCAAGCTTTAATCAAAGAATAAGATAAGGAGTTCAAACTCGTGGAAACAAAAGAGCATTTGAACCTGATCAAGGATTTCCCAATTCCCAGCCGGGAAGAATGGAAACAAAGTGTGATAGACTCCCTGAAGGGTGCAGATTATGACAGGGTTATGCACACAAAGACTTATGAAGGTATCACTCTGAACCCGATCTACACCCTCGATGATATCAAGGATTTGCCGTTTACCGGAGCCCTACCCGGGCAAGCACCATATCATCGTGGAAATGATCCAAAAAAGAAACTTACAGAGGGCTGGAAGGTTGCTCAAGCATATAGCACGGCGAATCTGAAAACCCTGAATGAAGAATTGCTACACGCGCTACAGCGAGGGCTGAGCATGATTAATCTGCGCCTTAAGCACAGCGATAGGCCTGATGGGATCACGATCAGCAAAACTAAAGAACTCAGTACGATCCTGAAAGGTATTGATCTCAAGGCTGCTCCGCTATATGTCCAGCTTGATATGGATGATCCCGATATCTTTGGCTTTCTGGCAGAGCACTGTGACCGGGAAGGCATTGAGCTCAGTGACCTGCAGGGAGCTATCGGCTATGATCCTACAGGTGAGTTTGCCCGCATAGGCTCCACAAGCATGCCTTTGGACGAGCTTTGGCAAAAGGTTAGCGATGCTGTGATAAATCGCGCCAATCGCGCTCCCAAAATGCCCTGTTTCATCATTGATGGCACTGTTTATGAAGCAGCGGGAGCTTCCAGCACTCAAGAGCTGGGCTTTGTGCTATCCACAGCAATTGGTTATATTCATGGCCTCACCGCTTCCGGAATGGATATAAATACAGTTGCTCCCCTGATCTCCGTTAAGCTATCGTTGGGTTCAAACTTCTTTATGGAGATAGCCAAAGTTCGTGCTTTCAGATTGTTATGGGCAGAAATGATCCGTGCCTGGGATGGCAATGCCGAATCCCAGAAAGTGTGGATTCATGGCAAGACCGCTACCTTCAACAAAACTACCTATGATCTATACGTAAATATGCTGCGCACAACCACGGAAGCTTTCAGCGGCGTGATCGGTGGCGTGGATTCTTTGGAAGTGGATCGCTTTGATGCTCTGGTAAATGAGAATACAGAATTTGCCAGCCGCATCGCCCGTAATCAGCAATTGATCCTGGCTGAAGAAGCCCATTTTGGTAAAGTGCTGGATCCAGCCGGAGGTTGCTATTATATTGAAAGCCTCACTCATGAACTGGCTGCCAAAGCCTGGCACTTGATGCAGGAATTGGATACCCAGGGTGGCATGATCAAGTGCCTGATCGCTGGTAAAATCCATGAAATGATCGCTGTCAGCGCCAATGCAAGGATCGATGCAGTGCACACCCGCAAGGACGTGTTTGTAGGGGTTAATATGTATGCCAATCCCGATGATGCAGAGCTTTTAACAAGTGAGACTTCGGCCGCACAAACGGAATCCGCAGTGAAGCTTTCCCATGGAGCTTTACCCAAAACACGTTCTGTAGCCCAATTGGAAGCCCTGCGAGCCCGGATTGCTCCGGCCAAAGCAAAGATATTCCTGCTAAATATGGGCAGCGTTGCCGAGTATAAAGCGCGTGCAGATTTTGCCTCTGGATTCTTTGCCGTAGGTGGATTTGAAGTGATTAGCAGCAATGGCTTCAGCGATATCAATGAAGCAGTTGAGGCTGCCAGAGCTTCTTCCGCAAAGGCTTTTTGTATCTGTAGCACGGATGAGAACTATGAGTCCCTGGTGGCACCCCTGTGTGAAAAACTGGGACAACATATGATCCTGGCAGGTTATCCCAAAGACAAGGTGGAGGATTATCGCAAGCAAGGCATCGATGTCTTTATTCATATCCGCGCCAATCTCTATGACACTCTGTCCGATCTAGCCAGCAAACTGGGGGTGAATCAATGAAACCAGATTTTAACAAGATAAATCCAGCCTTTGAAGCTGAAAACAAAACCCAGTCAGAGGTTCCTCAAGAGCTCTGGCGTACCAATGAACAAATCGATGTCAAGCCGGTCTATACAGAAAATGATCTGGCTGATCTTGAGCATCTACTTTATACCAGTGGAATCCCGCCTTACCTCAGGGGGCCTTATCCCAGCATGTATATTCAACGTCCCTGGACCATCCGTCAATATGCTGGTTTTTCCACTGCAGAAGAATCCAATGCATTCTATCGCCGTAATTTAGCCATGGGTCAGAAGGGGCTTTCCATCGCTTTTGATCTGGCTACTCATCGTGGTTATGATTCGGATCATCCCAGAGTAATAGGGGATGTTGGAAAAGCAGGGGTGGCAGTTGACAGCATCTTGGATATGAAGATTCTCTTCGACAAAATCCCCCTGGATCAGATGAGCGTTTCCATGACCATGAATGGCGCAGTAATCCCAATCATGGCCTTCTACATCGTTGCTGCAGAAGAACAGGGAGTCAAACCCGAGCAGCTTAATGGCACGATTCAGAACGACATCCTCAAAGAATATATGGTGCGCAATACCTATATCTATCCCCCCGAAGCTTCGATGCGGATTATTGCCGATATCTTCAGCTATACTTCCCGCAAGATGCCAAAGTTCAACAGCATCAGCATTTCTGGATATCACATGCACGAAGCGGGAGCAACCGCAGATCTGGAAATGGCTTATACCCTTGCGGATGGATTGGAATATGCCCGCACCGGAATTGCCGCTGGCATCGATATCGACGTCTTTGCACCACGCCTATCTTTCTTCTGGGCTGAAGGCATGAATTACTTCATGGAAATCGCCAAATTGCGCTCTGCCAGAATCCTTTGGGCAAAGATCATCAAAGGCTTTAACCCCAAGAATCCCAAATCTATGGCACTCAGAACCCATTCGCAGACTTCCGGCTGGAGCCTCACCGAGCAGGATCCGTTCAACAACGTTGCCAGAACCTGTATTGAAGCTTTGGCTGCAACAATGGGGCACACTCAGAGCTTGCATACCAATTCCCTTGATGAAGCCATCGCCCTGCCCACCGATTTCTCTGCTCGCATTGCACGCAACACGCAACTCTATCTGCAAAATGAAACCGGGGTGTGCAAAGTGATTGATCCCTGGGCTGGATCCTATTATGTGGAATCTCTCACCCATGATCTGATGCACAGGGCCTGGAAACACATTCAGGAAGTGGAAAGTTTGGGCGGAATGGCCAAAGCAATTCAAACCGGATTGCCCAAAATGCGCATCGAAGAAGCTGCTGCCCGGCGGCAGGCGAAAATCGATAGCGGTGCTGACGTGATCGTAGGCGTAAACAAGTATCGTCTGGAGAAAGAAGAC
The DNA here is from genome assembly GCA_023230025.1 of Candidatus Cloacimonadota bacterium. Lineage (GTDB taxonomy): Bacteria > Cloacimonadota > Cloacimonadia > Cloacimonadales > Cloacimonadaceae > UBA5456. The sequence goes on from JALNYD010000007.1 coordinate 20,633, forward strand.
CCGATTGAGACCCTGGAAGTGGATAACTCAGCAGTTCGGACTGCTCAATTGGCACGTCTGGAGTCTTTACGCAAAAACCGCGATGAAGCCAAAGTGCAAGCCACTCTTTCTGCCATTACCAAGGCAGCCGGTAACAAGGACGGCAATTTGCTGGAGCTTGCCATTGACGCTGCCCGGGCCAGAGCATCCTTGGGTGAAATCTCTGATGCCATGGAAAAGGTGTTTGGACGCCATCAAGCTGTAATCAAAATGATCAGTAACGTGTATAGCAGTGAGTATGCCAATATGGATGATATCGAAAAAGTAAGAGCCTTAACCGATGAGTTTGCGGAAATCGAAGGTCGCAGACCCCGTATCCTGATCGCCAAAATGGGTCAGGACGGACATGATCGCGGCGCTAAAGTAGTAGCCACAGCCTACGCTGATATGGGTTTTGACGTTGATATGGGACCCCTGTTCCAAACTCCGGAAGAAACTGCCAGACAAGCCGTGGAAAACGACGTGCACGTAATCGGGATGAGTTCTTTGGCCGCCGGGCACAAAACCCTGCTGCCGCAATTGATGGAAGAGCTCAAGAAGTTACAACGCGAAGATATCATGGTAACCGTGGGCGGAGTGATCCCCCAGGCAGACTATGAATATCTCTATGCCCATGGCGCTGCCGCGATCTTTGGCCCAGGAACCAGACTGCCGGAAGCTGCTACTTTGATGATGCAAAAACTACTCAAACGCAATGGATAAACGAAAACCTGAATGGACTCCTGCCGATGCAGGCTCCGAGTTTGCCAGCCGGGTGGTGAAAGGCGTCAGCGCTGCCTCCAGCCCGACAAAGCAACATGCCGCACCCAGAAAACACTGGGATGTGGATGCCTTGCAAAAAGGAATTAGCGAGGGAAACCGAACCTTGCTTTCGCGAGCCATCACCCTGGTGGAGAGCAATTCAGTAGCCCACTTTGAAGAAGCGCAGGAGCTGCTAAGACGGCTCCTGCCCCTTTCGGGAAAATCCATCCGCATTGGCATCACGGGAGTCCCAGGTGCCGGAAAAAGCACTTTCATTGAAAACTTTGGCATGTATCTACTGAACTTGGGGAAGAAAGTGGCAGTTTTGGCAATTGATCCATCTTCCACAATTTCCAAGGGTAGCATTTTGGGTGATAAAACCAGAATGGAACAGCTTTCACGCCATCCGATGAGTTTTATCCGCCCCTCTCCCTCCTCAGGCTTGTTGGGCGGAGTTGCCCGCAAAACCCGTGAAACAATGGTGCTTTGCGAAGCAGCCGGCTTTGACGTAATCCTGATCGAAACCGTGGGGGTTGGACAGAGCGAGACTACTGTACGCTCCATGGTTGATTTCTTTCTCCTGATGCAGATTGCAGGTGCTGGTGATGAGCTGCAGGGAATCAAGAAAGGCATCATTGAACTGGCAGACCTGATCGTGGTTAATAAAGCTGATCAGGATAATATCCAGCGGGCACAATTAGCTGTGCGAGAATATAATAACGCCCTGCATTACATCCGGCATGCCACCAAATCCTGGCATACCCAGGCAGTTAGCTGCTCTGCTATGAATGGCACAGGGATTGATGAGATATGGAGCCTGATCTTGCAATTCTGCGAGAAAACCAAAAGCAGTGGAAGCTTTGAGCAGAGACGAAAGGATCAAACCTTGCAGTGGTTTGAAACTCTGTTAGCTGAAAGTGTATTAAATCGCTTCTATCAAAATACCAAGACCAAAGAACTATTGCCAGACTTGAGGGCTCAGGTAGCCACGGGGGAAGTTCCTGTGGCGTATGCAGTTTCATTGCTGCTTAATCCTTGATTTGTGCTGCAGTGTTGATATCTTTCAACATGACTCTACTAATAAATGCCCCTTTTTAGCTTGCTATAGATTCAGCATTGAGTATCATTGTTAAAGATGAATGGCAACTCTGGATCATGTTTATTGAAATCAGAGACCTTGCCAGGCACCAAACCGAGCAAATCCGCTCAGACCTAAAACGATAACTCCCGGCGTTGCCAGAGGAATACTATGCAAAGAAAAGTCCGGTATTGTTCATGCTTAATGCTGAGCATAATGCTTACTTTATTGGTATGTACATCGGCTTGCAGGAAGCGGAGTTCTGAGCAATCCCCCTCGCATAGGCATGAAAATCTCCCTGGTATGTCAGATTCTTTGAGTCCCATCAGATTCAGACCCAAATGGCATCCTCAAGCTCAGTTTTCTGGAGTATATATGGCCAGGAAGATGGGATTCTATGAGGACTTCGGCCTGAAGCTAGATCTTCAACCAGTTGTTACTGACCAGCAATCCATCGATAGTTTGCTGGCTGGTAAAGGAGACGTGATTCATATTGACCTGTTATCGGCGTTGAATCTCAACCGTGATAGCACAGTTGTGGTCAATATAGCCCAGATATCCCAGAAATCTCCGATCTGGCTGGTGGGAAGGAAATCCCGCGGGATCAGGTCCTTGCAGGATTTTCAAGGCAAGAAACTGGGTATGTGGAGATCTGGCTCGAACCTCATCACCCAAACTTTTCTGAAAGATCACAACATCCAGATGGAAATCGTGCCCATCGATTGGTCGATCAATCTCTTTACTCAACAAGTGGTGGATGTGATCAACGTGATGCAGTACAATGAGTATCACCAGTTATTGCAGTCTGGGATCCCCGAAGATGACCTCTTTGTGCTTAGCATGGATCAGCCTCAATATAATATCCCAGATGAGGGATTCTATGTGAGAGCAGATTTTTACCAGCAGAACCAGGCACTGTGCGAGGACTTTGCCGAAGCTACAATGGACGGCTGGACCTATGCTATGACACATCCTCAGGAGACGATCACGGAGGTGTTGAGAATCATGCAGGAAGCCAGGATCAGAGCTAATTCTGCCCATCAAAGCTGGATGTTGAATCAGATGAAAGATATCCTGATGGCAAATCCCGACAACTTTGGAAGGTTAAGCAAAACTGACTTTGATAATGCTCTCAAGATCATGCAGCAAACTGGTAAAATCACCAGAAACATCAGCTATGAGGAGTTTTACCCACGTGCAAAACCGAGATGAAGACCGCACTCTGGCATACCAACTGATATCCTTTGTATTTGTCGCAATGTTGCTGGTTTTCTTTGCCTCCATCTTGGTCACCCGTATGCTATACAGGCAGATCATACTGAATAGTCAGTTGGATAATATGCGGCACTTGGCTCATGAAAGGGTTTACCTTCTGGATGGAATCATGAGCAATGTTGAAGCTCTTGCCCAGGGCTCTCTGAACCTTTACCTTGGAGCTTCAATCAGTGATCAGGACTTCATGGATCACCTGCAGCACATTCATTCAGATAACCCCAGCATTCATTCTATATGCTTCATTGACGAAGGCTTTCACGCCGGACAACCCGTGGTGATGACTGCCCAGGACAATCAATTCCAAAAAGTACAGATTGAGGGTAAGGACTATCAGTTTACGGATTGGTATCAGATCCCAACAATATCTGGAAGAGCTCAATGGATTGAACCCTGTTTTGAATCTGATGCCACTAATACACTAATGATTTCGCACTCCATGCCGATTTTCAGGCAGGAGAGTATCACAGGTGTTCTCCGTTTTGATATCCAGCTATCCTATTTGCAGGATGTGATCAATCGCAATACTTCCTTCCAGGTTGGCAATAGCTTTCTGATTTCATCCACAGGCACTTTTATCACCTACAAAGATCCTGCTCTGGTGATGAATCAAACTCTATTTAGCCTGGCGCAGGAGTATAATGACCCAGATCTATCCAATCTAGGTTATGCAATGGTAAACGGTGAAATGGGACACCTTTATGTGAATGGCAGATCTTCTCTTGGACAGAGCTGGGTTTACTATCATCCACTGAGAAGCAATCGCTGGTCGGTGGGTATTGCAATACCCCAACGAGAGTTGATGGCTTCGGTGAATATTATTCTCTTGATCCAGACCATTGCCTCAGTGTTGATCTTCCTGATTGTATCGATAATCATCTATGCCCGGGCTGTCAATGTGTCCAAACCCCTACGCACTCTTGCCCGTGCTGCAGACATTATTGGCGAAGGCACCTTTGATACACCTCTGCCCCAATCCCCCAAGAGCTTTGAGATCAGTCATCTCACTCAATCCTTCTCTGCCATGCAGAAATCCCTGAAGGATTACATTACCAACCTTAAGATCACCACTGATGAGAAGAACAAGATCCATGGCGATGTTATCTACGCCAGTGAAATCCAGACCAACCTGATTCCCAAAAATAGTGAAAATCCGTTTGGAATTAAAGATCTGCGCGCCTATGGCATTCTGGAACCCGCTGGAGATATTGGTGGAGACCTCTATGACTATTTCATGATGGATCAAGATCATTTCTGCTTCGTGATTGCCGATGTATTAGGCAAAGGCATTGTGGCAGCGATGGCAATGACCATGGTATCTACCCTTTTACCCTCGATTGCCCCTTACCACAAGGATTCTTCAGAGCTATTGAAGAAGCTGAATCAGTTCTTATGCAGTAACAATGTTGAATCCAATTTCGTGACAGTTCTTCTGGGAATACTGAACATCCAGACTGGCGAGTTGCAGTATTCAAATTGTGGCCATATGCCATTGATAATCCGCAGCATAGAGCTTAAGCATACCCGCTATCCGGAAACTCACTCCACCGCTTTGGGGGTGTTTGAGGATCTTGATATTGGCAGTAGCACAATCACTCTGAACAGAGGTGATGAGATCATTCTTTATACGGATGGGATCACCGAAGCGCAAAATGTCAATGAAGAGTTTCTAGGGATCAGTGGTCTGGAAGCGATCATCGAAACTCTGCCCATGCCAAATCCGGAAAACACTGCCCGCAGCATCCTTCAGGCAGTTCATGATTATGCCAGGGGCTCAACTCACAAGGATGATATCACCTTATTGGTTCTGGACTACAAGCACCCAGGATTCAATACCTGACAGGAGAGAATCTGGTCTCGTCTTCAATAGCTGAATACAACTCCGGATAATGGAAAGATCCATTGATCCCTTTGTGAGTAAACCTGCACTCTCCCTTTACTGATTTGAACCTGGGGATTCTTCTGTTGTCCGGAAAAGATGGTAACCGGCTCCACTCCACCGATGCTGGGAGGATAGTTAAATATGATGTTTACACCTTGCGTTAGTTCGGATATGAACACCGAGAATTGATGTAGCTTCTTGGGATACAAGGTTACGGTATCAATCTCAAAGAGTACTTCCTTGCCCACCAATGTTGCCAGTCCCTCTTGCGAACAGTGAATCTCCAGGCTGCCATCCCGGCGTATAACCTCGCAATCTAGCTCCAGACCATTGATCCGGGCAGAGCTTACCTTGAAGCTGCTTTCATCCAGTTCCAGCCTATCATCCAGAAGCCAGCGGTATTCCACATCCTTCCTGATGAAGTATCCTCGTAATTGCTCATCCGATCTGGCACAAGCGATGATGAAGGAATCCGAATCCAACACCTTGCGATAACTAAGGGTGGTTTCAGCCTGATAATACTGCGGATTATCGCTTTCACGGAAGGTGATTTCATGCACAAAGTCCTTGCGATAATGCACATCCCGATCCCGATCAGCAAAGAAACTGCGCAGGATTTCCCGGTAGATTAAATCCCCGATTTCATCATTTTGCAATCTTTGTGATAATGCTGCGGATATGATCTCGTTCAGTTTACGATCCCCAAAGTCCCTGGCGACAAAGTCTCTGCGAGCCAGGGGAGCGCTGTGTAAAAACTCTGATCCACGTTTGTAATATCTGCGTGCTCTCCGTCCAATCTGACAAAGCAGTTCATAAGCTGAGCCCTGATATATTGCGGCTATCTGCTCTGCCCGTATTGCCTTGTCCCCATTGCCAAGCAAGGTCACGGAATCACCCTGCTTTGCCTCCGGGATTGCACTGATATCAATCGTGATCATATCCATGGAGATTCTGCCAATCACCGGACAGAGCTTGCCCCGCAATAAAACCTTGGCCCGATTTGAGAGCAGGAAGTCATAGCCATCAGCATATCCCACTGGGACCACCGCATAGCGTCCCTCGGATTCTGAAATCCAATCCCGGTTGTAACCCACAGATTCACCCAGGTGTATCGCTTTAATCTGGCTGAGAGTGGATACAAAGGTCATCACAGGCTGCAGATGTTGGTTCAACGAGACATCACCAAGAGTGTTCACACCAAAGGAAAGTATCCCAAAGCGCACCAGATTGCTGCCCATGCCATATCCTTTCAGGGAGGCTGCGCTGTTGTTCAGATGGATATAGCGGGGCTTTTCTGGTAAGGACTCCACAAAGCTGAAGAAGCGCTGCTCCTGCACAGTGCAAAAGTCCGGATCGGATTCGGAAGAAGCAAAGTGACTGAAGATCCCCTCAATCCTTAAGCCTTGGAGACCGGCAATAGCCTGATACAATTCCATAGCCTCCTCGCTTCTGATCCCACTGCGATGCATTCCGGTATCGAGTTTTACGTGAATGAGATATTCCCTGCCCTGAAGGTGCGTATGAAGCTCCTTAGCAAAGTCAAGATCGGACACTCCGGGCACCAGATTGTATTCAACTATCGCGGGGATCTCGCTGGTCAAACTTGGAGAAAGGATCAGGATTGGGGCTTGGATCCCCTGAATCCGCAGCAATTTACCTTCTTCCAGATTGGCCACACCAAGATACACAGCTCCTTCATTGATGGCTGCTTCGGCGATTTCCCTGGCTCCGTGCCCATAAGCATCGGCTTTTACAATCTGTAAAAAATCCTGTCCAGGGTGCAAATGCTGTTTTAGAAAGCGCAGGTTGTTGCTGAAGGCTGCCAGGTCGATTTCAACCCAGCTACGTTCCTGAATGCTGCCTGTCATCATCAAAAGTATTTGGCAGCCAAATCTGCCAGAGCAGAACGCTCCCCTTTTTCCAGAGTCATATGGCCAACCAGGGATTCACCCTTGAGTTTTTCCACAGCCACCGAGAGTCCGTTGGACACAGCATCCAGATAGGGGATATCAATCTGATAGGGATCACCTGTAAGCACGATCTTGGTATTCTTGCCAGCCCTGGTGATGATGGTTTTCATCTCATGCGGAGAGAGATTTTGCGCCTCATCAATGATTATGTACTGATCCGGCAAACTGCGTCCCCTGATATAGGTGAGGGGTTCCAGCTCCAGAAAGCCATAATCCATATAGTCTTCCATGCTCGCTTTCTTCTTGCTTTTGCTATTGGAATCGGATTTTTCATCATGCAGAGAAAGCAGAATATCCATATTGTCATAGATAGGCTGCATCCAGGGGTTGAACTTCTCTGCTTTTGAGCCCGGCAAATATCCCAGGTCTTTGCCCAGGGGCGAGATGGGACGTGATACTACCAGGCGTTTATAGCGCTCACTATCCACTACTTTGCTCAGCCCGGCGGCTATTGCCAGCAGGGTCTTTCCGGTTCCGGCCTTGCCCGAGAGACTAACCAGTTGGATATCATCATCAAGCAGTAAATCCAGCGCCATCTCCTG
>JALNYD010000135.1 GCA_023230025.1 Candidatus Cloacimonadota bacterium
AAGTAGCAGGAACAAGCTGGCAGACGAATCGCTCTGGAGCTCACAGCCCGTAATGATGAAGGGCAAGAGCTCTGCATTATCCTCAGAGATGACTTGAAGAATCCCCAAAAGGCAAAATATACAAGCTTGTATCCAAGCCTGTGGAAATATGCTCAACTGAACTGCCACAACCTGAGTTTGGTGGCCGGGAAGGAGCATTTCTATATCGATAATCCCAATACACTGATTGTTTTGGAGCCAGATTTCCTGCTGGATGCTTCTGCCGTTGCTGAATGTATGGATGCCGATTCCTCTCAACCGGAGTTGTTTCTTTTGTCCCGTCTATTTACCGAACCCAGCAGTGATAAAATGCTTTTGGGACAAATGGTTAACAGCATGTTTGATGCCTTGATTCATGATCCTCAAACAGCCTATCAGGAGCTGTTCAAGGATGCCCTAAATGCCCATCCCATTCCAATGGTAGCCCTGGGAGCAGATGCGGCTTTATCCATTTACCATAGTATTGAAAAGGATCATTTACCCCAGTTACAAAGTTATAGTCTGGAGATGGCGGATAAGGATCTGCTTCTGGAGCCCTCCTATTTGTGTCCCACCTATGGGTTGCAGGGGCGGCTTGATCTTCTGTACCGGGAAAACCGGAAGTTTAGCATTGTGGAACTTAAGAGTGGTAAAGCTCATCCTCACAATGTGTGGCCACAACAGATCTATCAAGTGGTGGCATACAACATGATCATTCGCAATGCTTATGGAGCAGAGAATCTGGGGCAAAGCTCGATCCTGTATTCCAGCAATGCCCAAAACAGTCTGCGTAATGTTGCGAATATCCCCTTGCTGGAACAACAGCTTATCCACTGTCGCAACAGGATCGTGGGGATCATGCACCTGCTGACAGAGGATCCGGGATCTTTCTTTTACTGGTTCACCAAACAGAAGGCCGCAGATTACAAAGCCTTCAATCAAGAGAAGCTGCTGCGTCTGCAACGCCTGTTTAATGGGCTCAGAGACTATGAAATAGAGTGGTTCATGGAGCAGGTGAAGCGCTTGAGCCGGGAAATCTGGCAGGTAAAGCTGGGATCCTCATCTCCCGATACCGAGAAGCACTATGGACACAACTCCCTGTGGCAGCTATCGCTGGCAGAAAAGACAGGCAAAATCATCAGCCAGATCAAGGTTGAAACCTGCAATCACCGGATATTGAACCTGAGTTTACCCCTGAATCAGGATGTTACTGATTATCGGGTGGGGGATATCGTATTGCTCTATGATGCAAGCCGACGTATTGATCAACAGGAGATCATCAGAGGCGTGATTGAGAGTATGGATCAAAGCAACATCACTCTGAAGATACGCGCTGGAATCAAAAACCAACGCCGCTTTGGCGACAAATGTGTTTGGGCTTTGGAACATGACATTCTGGAGAGCTTCCTCTATGCGCCCTTCTCCTCCTTGAGTAGCTTTTTGGAAGCTGATCCCGGCAAGCGCGATTTACTGTATGGACTGTGTAAACCGGGGCTTGAGAATGAAAGCAATTCAGGCACTGAGATAGCCGATATCCTGGATAGAATGGCAAATGCCAAAGATATCCATATCATTCAGGGACCTCCCGGAACGGGAAAAACCAGTGGATTGCTGAGCCGCTATATCCAGAACTTCTTTACCACCACCAAGAAACGCATGCTGGTGCTGAGCTTCACCAACCGGGCTGTGGATGAGATATGCTTGTGTTTAAAACGGATGAACATTCCCTTTATTCGCATGGGTAACTCATCCGTGATCAAAGAAGAGCTGCTGGAGGATCTGATCCAGGATCAACGTTATGCCCAAATCAATGCAATTCTGAACCAAAACCGCATCTATGTCTCCACTGTTCAGGCCGCTAACGCCAGTATTCTGGATCTGCAAAGCATAATTGAGATTGATGAGATGATTGTGGATGAAGCTTCACAGATTCTGGAGCCTGCCATCCTGGGCTTGATCAGTAAGGTAAGGAAGTGTATCCTGATTGGGGATCAGAACCAATTACCTGCTATCTCAGCTCAAAGTTCCCTGCCTTATCAGTTTAAGCATCCCAACTTGAGCAGCCTGCATTATGGCTCGATCAATCAATCGCTGATGGAACGCCTATACAACCGTTATCAGAGTGCTGGCTGGCAAGAGCATACTGACATGCTGAGAACTCATTACCGGATGCACGACGAGATAGCGGCACTGGTGGCAGCCACTTACAACAACCTGCTGGAGAGTGCCAGGGATAGCCAGAAACAAGCCCTGGAAGAGCAAGACTCTTTAGAAATGTTCAATAAGCGCTTACTCTGGATAGAATGTCCGGCAAGCACAGAAGATTACTATGATCCCTTGCAGGTTCAGATTATCAATAAGCTTATCCAGAGCTTCCAAGCAAAGGGTTATATTAGTGATCCAGAAAGAGATTTGGGAATAGTAGCGCCCTTTCGGGCTATGATCTATGCCCTTCGCAAGGAATTGAAGGGATTTACAATTGATACAGTTGAACGCTTCCAGGGCTCCGAACGCAGGATCATCATCCTTTGCCTTCCTCTGCGCAAAGCAAGCATGTTGAAGAACCTGCAGTCTCTCAATGAAGATGGTCAGGTTGATCGTAAACTAAACGTTGCCCTCAGCAGGGCGATTGACCGGCTGATCATAGTCGGAAACAGCTCAATCTGCCGCAAGGCAAAACACTTCAATGACCTATACAAACACATCCGTGCAAACGGAATCATAACAAATTATCAAGAAATAGGAGTTACAAATGGCAAACCAAACACCTCAGAACCAACTGAACATCAAGATTGACGAGAAAGTAGGAGAAGGCACTTACGCCAATTTCTTCATGATCACCAATTCCCCTTCAGAGTTTATCGTAGATTGTGGCAGAATCCTGCCCGGTATTCCGGATGCCCGGATCTATACCAGAGTAGTGATGACTCCAATGCATGCAAAACAACTTTTACAGCTATTGGAAAAGAATGTTGCCAATTTTGAAAAGCAACACGGAGAAATCAAAGTGCTTGGCCAGGGCGAAAACAAGCCGGTGGGATTCAAGACTACATAAGCTGACCAGAAAAAAGACCTTGACGAATAGTGGCTGATCAGACTTTTGGATCGGACACGATGATTTAATGTAAAAAATACGAAATAAGGGAGCAAAAGCCAATGAAGAAGTTTTCCTGGCGCGGTCTTTCAATAATCATATTCATATGCGTAACAGCATTTTATCTGGCTCCTTTGGCAATTCCAAATCTGCCTGAATGGTGGGCTAAAAACAAGCTCAAACTCGGGCTCGATCTCAAGGGTGGCATGCAGATTCTTTTAGAAGTAGATACTTCTGAACTCTCTGTAGCTGATGCACGTGGTGCGGTGGATCAAAACATCAAGATCATCCGCGAGCGTATAGATCAATTTGGCGTTGCTGAGCCTTCCATTCAAAAACTCGGCGAAAACCGGATTATGGTTCAATTACCCGGTGTTAGCGATTATCAGGCAGCAGAAAACCTGATCAAGCAAACCGCTATGTTGGAGTTCAAAATAGTTGCTCAGCCTGAAGAGGCCAAGCGGGTTTTGGATACCATCGATGCCAATATCAACGCAAATCTTAGTTTTTTCCCGGCTCTTGAAGCATTGGATAAACAGGATAAAGCCATTCTTGCCGATACACTGGCCAGTGCCGATAGTCTTGGCAACCCTGCAGGATCCGGCGTGTTCAGCAGCCTGATCCGTCCCGGCGAAATGGACTATGAAGTGCAGTGGGATAATGTGGATATCATCCAACAGCTTCTGGCTGATTCTTTGTTCCAGAGAGCAGTGCCTGCCGGATGGCAGATTTCATTGGATCGGGCAAACACCGAAACTACCAGAGCAGATCGTGCTTTGCACGTGCTTTCCTCTGCGGTAGAGCTTTCTGGGGCTGATCTCTCCAAAGCCAAGGTTGAATATGGCTCTTCCACTTCCACCGATCCCCGCATTGCCAACAAGCCTTATATCTCTATCGAGATGAAGCGTGAGGGTGCCCGGAAGTTTGAACAGGTTACTGCCGATAATGTGGGTAAACGTCTTGCCATCGTTCTTGACGGTATTGTTTATTCTGCTCCGAACATTCAGGAACGGATTGCCGGTGGCAGAGCTCAAATCACTGGCCGCTTTACTTCTTCAGAAGCAAATGAGCTGGCGATTGTGCTTAATACTGGTAACCTGATTGCCCCGATTACTCCAGCTTCAACCTCGATTATTGGAGCTACGCTGGGAGCCGATAGCATTCGTAGCGGCTCTACTGCTGGTATCATCGGCCTGGTGATCGTAATGTTCTTCATGCTGATTTACTACAAAGTTGGTGGTCTGGTTTCAGACTTTGCTCTTGTTTTCAACGTGGGCTTCATTTTGGCGATGCTTACCGCTTTTGGTGCTACTCTGACCCTACCTGGTATTGCCGGTATCATTTTGACCATCGGTATGGCGGTTGATGCCAACGTGCTGGTGTTTGAACGCATCCGTGAAGAGCTTGATGCAGGCAAAACCCCTCGCTCCGCTTGTGATGCAGGTTACAAGAGAGCTACAATTACCGTGTGGGATGCCAATGTTACCACCCTGATCGCTGCCATCGTGCTCTATCAGTTTGGTACAGGCCCCATCCGTGGATTTGCAGTAACCCTTGCAATTGGTATCATTGGATCAATGTTCTGTGCGCTCGTCTTTGTACGTTCCATCTTTGATACATTCATCATCACCGGTACCAAAAAGACTCTGAGCATCTAAGGAGAGAACAATGAGATTAATGCAAAATACAAACATCAATTTCGTAGGAATGCGCAAGGGAGCTTATGTCATTTCTGGGATTCTCATCCTGGCTGCGATTATCGGACTTGCTGTCCGTGGTTTGAATTGGAGTATAGATTTTACCAGTGGTGTGGCTGCCAAAGTGGATCTGAAAGCCCTGGATACCTCTGTAGCCCCCATTCAGATTGATGAACTTAGAACTGTTCTGAAAAACAACGGCTTCCCCGAGGCCGAAATCCAACATGTTGGAATCGTTGATGATGCAACCTTCATGATCAAGATCAAGAGTGCTGAATCCAAGGATGAAGTATCTGGCGATACCAAAACCGCGATCATCGAGATTATCAAAACGAACTTCCCCAAACATATTGAAGGCCGGGACATGAATCGTGATGTGATCGAAGAGATCTATGAAGTTGGCCCCAAAGTTGGCGGCGAATTACGTACCGATGCGATTCTTGCTGTTGTAATCTCACTGATCCTGATGATCATCTACATCTGGTTCCGCTTTGAATTGACCTTTGGTTTGATGGCGATTGCCGCCCTGGCGCACGATGTGATCATTATCATTGGTGTGTTTGCGCTTACCGGGAAAGAAATCACTATTCAGATCATTGCTGCTCTACTTACCATCGTGGGTTATAGTATCAATGATACGATCGTAATCTTTGACCGTGTCCGTGAAGACCTCAAGATCCGCCGCAAAGACCCCGTTGAACAGGTGTTTAATTACTCCATCAACGAAACTCTTTCCAGAACCGTGATCACTTCCGGAACCACTCTGATTACCGCATTGGCACTGTATTTCTTTGGTGGAACCGTATTGCATGATTTTGCCCTGGCGATCAGCCTTGGTGTGATCATCGGTACTTATTCCTCCATCTTTGTAGCCAGTAACCTGGTGGTTGATCTTACTCACGCTACTCACAAAGAGAAGCAGGCAATGCAACATCTCACAAAAAGAAAGTAAAACCGATGGGGGAGTGATCCCCGTTTAATATAGAAAGCCCGGAAGAAATTCCGGGCTTTTGTACTGGCGCGTTCTATAGTATATGCTTTGTGATCCTTCAGTTTGTGGCATCACTCCAGACTGATCGGATCTTCCGGCAACATCACAAGTTTGCGGTGACTCTTATCAAAGCTCAGATGGTGCTTTGCGGCATCCGTGATAATTTTTTTATCCAGCCTTTCGATGCGCCCCGGATTCTGGAGGTAACAATCGATCTCCCTGGGGCTGTAAAAGTTCTTGCTTATCACTTTGCAAAAGTACTCATTAGTTCCAAAAGCATCCTCATACACTTTACGAAGTTGAGCCTTTACTTCTTGCACATAGCTCTCATCATAGTTTCCGGCCCTCAAGCTGTCCAGAGTAGCCATGATAGCAGCGCTTAGCTCCTCTTCCCGCAGAGGATCGCAATGCATGTTTATAGCCAAAGAATAGGCCGGACGCCCATTGCCGGAATGCTCGATTTCCTCAAACTGACTGTAGATCAGATATACTCCACTCATGCGTTCCCGGATGTTTTCGAGGAGTTTTCTGGTCAGAAGCATGTTCAAAGCCAATCTGGCAAAGCCTGAGTCAGTGTCCTTCTCACAGTATCCACTGGTGATATGCGTCACTTGGGCTCTGGCGGTGCTGCCTTTTTTGAAGCTCACGGTCTCCTTTCCGTTAAAGGGCGCAATGGCTTTGGCTTCGAGCTTGCCTTTTTTCTTTCCCACCGGCAGGTTTGCCAGGTAGGTTTTGCAGTATTCTTTGAGCGCATCCTCATCAAAACTGCCCACAAAGATGAAAGAGAAATCCGCATAGTTACCAAAGAGATCCCGGTGTATTTGTTGTAATGAGCTAGGTTCTAAGCTGTTAAAATGATTGATGTTTTTGTTTCTGAGCATGGGATGCCGCTGCCATCGGATGGAGGCCAGAGAATCAGCAAAGACCAGATTTGCTTCATTACTGATGTATTCCATGGTGGGACCTAGTGTGGCAGTATAGACCCCAAAGCTCTGCTCATCAAATCTGGCCTGGGTGCCAAAGAGGTAGATCAATTGGAACAAGGTTTCCAGGTCTTTGGGTGTGGTGGAGCCATTGATTTGATGCGAAGAATTATCCACGTCAAACCCGATTTCGGCTATCTTGCCGGTCAAAGCTTTCACCAAGCTTGCTCTATCGAGCTCACCGGCTCCGGTCAGGTAAAGATAATCACCCAGGAAGCGTGCGTCAAAAGATTGCGCCAAAGGGTATTCTGAGTAACCGCCGGGGCTCTTTGCCGCAAACAGGATTTCGTCTTTCTTAAAATCCGTCTGCTTGCTATAGACCCGGACTCCATTGGAAAGGATCCATTCCTTGATCCCGCTGTCCTTTCTTACGC